>DAOVJL010000078.1 GCA_030673275.1 Sulfurimonas sp. | reverse complement strand
GTATCTGCAGGAATGACACTCTCTTTTTACTACTCACTTCCATCAGGTGCAACAATAGTTTTGTGTGTCCTTTTCATTTTTATTATATCCTTGATTGCAAATAGAAGATGAAAATAAGTTCAGAATTCTCCAAACATGCTTTAGAGTATGACAAATACAATGTAATACAAAACAGAGTTATCCAAAAACTTCTCTCCCTGGTAAATAATAAACCTTTGAATATTTTAGACTTGGGTTGCGGAAACGGAAGCCTATGTAAGGCGATAGATTGGAATTATGAGCATTTTACAGGAGTTGATTTTGCTCCGGGTATGTTAGAACTGCATCCAAAATCAAAGAATATAGAAGCTGTTTACGGTGATTTTAATGATAAAACACTTTTTGAAAACCTGCTTACATGTCAATATGATTATATTTTCTCAGCTTCTGCTCTTCAATGGGCAGAGGACTTGGATATGGTATTTAAAAATATTAAAAACCTGAACGCGCCAATAGCTTTAGCTATATTTACATCAAATACTTTTAAAACCCTGAATGAGACAGCTTCAATAACCTCTTTACTAAGAAGCGCAGATGAGGTTAATGAACTTCAAAAAAAATATTTTGACGTGGAATTTGAAGTAATTAACTATAAACTAGAGTTTGAATCAACCAGAGATATGTTTAGATATATCAAAAAAAGCGGTGTAAGTGGAGCGAGAAAAATATTGAGCTATAAAGAGAGTAAAAAACTATTAAATGAGTACCCAGTTAATTACTTAGAATTTGAAGTTATTTTTATTTACAGTATATAAACAGCGTCATCTATTTTAATCTCACCCTCTTTAATAACTTTGGTAAAAATACCTCTGTCATTTTTTAAAAGTGTTGGTATTTTCACATCAAGAATAGCTAAATGATTACAAATTGTACAGTTTTGTGATATTTCTAAAATAGTATCACCGATTTTAATATGAGTGCCGATTTCTAAGGCATAAGGGTTATAATCAATTAAAATATTTTCACCAAGATAGCCAAACGGCATTTCAATCCCATAGGTTTTAACTAAGTCATAGCTGGCATATGATGAGAGTAAAACAGATCTTTGTGCATCTTTATTATAGAACTTATCTTCGCGTACACCGTACTTATCTAAGGCTATAGATGATTTATCAAATCTTTTAGAAGTTCCAGATTTAGAGATAAAAAGTTTTAAAACTTTACCAACTTTTTTGCCTGACATTAATACGCCTTGTTATTATTTATAATATGAAATATTAGCATATTTTTTATTACTTTAGCGAATAAAAAATATAAAAAAGTGTGTAAAAATATATAAATGTGAGAAAATTGTTACATTTTTGCATATTTTCTTGACAATTAACAAAAACTTTATATATAATTATTATCTTACATTTTATACTATATATAGCTGTAATATATGTATTTATAAAATTTACGATTATAATATGAGGAGGTAGATATTAATGAGTAATATTTCTGAAAATAATTTAGAAAGTACTAGTAGTAGAAGGGATTTCTTTAAGAAAACTGCTGCTTATTCTGTTAGTGCAATTGCCGCTGCCGCTGTTTTGGCACCTGCAAAGCTATTAGCTGATGATGAGAACATAATTCACCACACTAAGTGGGGAACGACATTAGGTGATGAGCTTAATAAAAATCCATATGGTCTTCCATCAAAATATGAGCATAACATAGTAAGAAGAACATCAAGTCTTATGTCATCTGCTGGAGACATGCATGCTGCTGTTTCAATGACGCCACTACATGAATTAAGTGGTATCATTACGCCAAATGGCTTACACTTTACTAGAACTCACAATGGTGTTGCACATGTAGACCCTAATAAATTTAGACTAATGATTCACGGTCTTGTTGAGAAGCCTATTGTTTTAACATTAGATCAACTTAAACAATATCCATCAGAGTCTAGAACTCTTTTCTTAGAGTGTCCTGCAAATGGTGCTGCTGAATGGAAAGGTCCACAGTTCAACTCTTTACAGTTCGTAAAAGGTATGATGAGTAATGCTGAGTGGACTGGTGTTCGTTTATCAGTTATTCTTGATGATTTAGGTCTTAAGCCAACTGCAAAATGGATGTTAGCTGAAGGTTCTGACGGTTCAGAGATGAGTAGAACTATTCCAGTTGAAAAAGTTTTAGATGATGCAATGATCGTTTGGGCTCAAAATGGTGAAGCACTTAGACCAGAACAAGGTTATCCTGTTCGTTTAATGTTACCGGGTTGGGAAGCAAACTTATGTATTAAATATCTTAAGCGTTTAGAATTTGGTAAAGAGCCTTGGTACTGTAAAGAAGAGACTTCTAAATATACAGTTCTTACTAAGAGCGGTAAAGCTATTCAACATTTCTATCCACTAGAGGTTAACTCAATTATCACTTCTCCATGTCCTGAAAAACCATGGAAAAACCTTAAAAAAGGTCAAATGATAGAGATTGAAGGTATAGCATGGTCAGGTCACGGAACTATCACTAACGTTGATATTTCTCTAGATGGCGGAGATAACTATGTAGAAGCTCAGTTAAAAGGTTTAGTATTACCTAAATCATGGACTAGATTCTCATATATGCACAAATATGACGGTAAACCAATGTTAATCCAATCTCGTTCAATTGATGATAGCGGAAACGTTCAACCAAGTGTTTCTCAAGAGAAAGATATTATTGGTGTTGAGGGTGTTTACCATAGAAACTCTATTGTTACTTGGGAAATTAGAAAAGATGGTTCAGTTCACAATGTTCAAGTTAGAACAGACAACTGTCCAGCATAGTAAGGGAGGAATATAAAATGAAATTAACTTCAAAATTAATCGTTGCAACTGCAGCATTAGCATTAACTTCAACTCTTGCTTTTGCTGGTTCTGGTCCATATAATGGGACTAAAGATGCTTTAGATGGTGGTATGACTTACCCTAGAGCTAACGGTGTTGAAACTGCATACAGTTATAATACTCAAGCAATGAAAAAACTTAACTACGGTAGAGTTCCAACTGCTAACGAGTTAAAAGCTTGGGATATGGATATGATGCCTGACGGAACAGGTTATCCAGAAGGTTCAGGTTCTGTTGAAGAGGGTGATGAATTATATGAAGCACAATGTGCATCATGTCACGGTGAGTTCGGTGCTGGCGGTAAGGGTTACCCTACACTTGCAGGCGGATCTGTAGAGTCACTTAAAAACCAAAGAACTTGTCCAGGTAAAGATGCTCCAACAAGAACATTTGGTTCTTACTGGCCACAAGTTTCTACACTTATGTGGTACATTCGTGATGCAATGCCTTATGCACATCCAAAAAGTTTCACTAATGATGAACTTTATGCAATGACAGCATATCTATTAGCTGCAAATGAGATTACAATTGATGGCGAAGAGCTTGATGATGAGTATGTTCTTAACAAAGAAAAACTTATGAAAGTTAAAATGCCAAATCGCGATGGTTTTTATCCAAACATTGACGGACCAGATGGTGTTGAGAATGTAAGAAAATTCTTTGCAAATCCTAAAAACTACGGTGCTGTAGGTACTCGTTGTATGAAAGATTGTGGTAAAGAAAAAATAATGAGAATTGGAATGGAGATTACAAATGTAGTTCCTCCTTATTCAACTGTAAGAGATTTACCGGTAGAAAAAGAAACAGGTTCTAAATCAGCTGCTGAGAAGATGTATGATGCATCTTGTGTAGTTTGTCACAAAACTGATGCTATGGGTGCTCCAGCTGTTGGAGATCATGATGCATGGGCTACTGTTATGGAGCAAGGAATAGACAAAGTTAATCATAATTCTATCAATGGTTTAGGTGGTATGCCTCCAAAAGGTGGTGCTATGGACCTAACAGATGAGCAAGTGAAAGACATTGTTAAATTTATGGTAGAATCAAGTAAGTAAGACTTACTTTAATACCAACATTATAAAGGAATTAATATGCAAAGAAGAAAATTTTTAAGTTTAGGTGCAGTAGCTGCTGCAGCAACTGTATTACCAGCTAGCCTAAGTGCTACTGATTTTAGAAAAACAGCTCCTGCTGCGTGGGAAGCTGCTAGTTCAGCTGAAGCTATCAAAGCTTTATTTGGCGATGCTAAGATGATTGATGGAAAAATCAAGATTAAAGCTCCAAAACTAGCTGAAAATGGTGGTGCTGTGCCAATCGGTATGAAATCAAAAGTAGAAGTTGAGTCTGTTGCTCTGTTTCAAGATGCAAATCCTAGATCTGCTGTTGTAGTATTTGAATTAGGTGAGAGTGGCGTTTTTGACCTTAAAACTAAAATCAAAATGAGAAAAACTGCTAATGTAACTGTTGTTGCAAAAGGTAGAGATGGTAAATTATACTCAGCTGTACAAAAAGTAGAAGTTTCTATTGGTGGTTGTGGAGGTTGATTTAACCCCCGCTAAATATTGATACAACATAGACAGAAATTATAAAAGGATAATTATGAAAGTAAAAGCAAAGTTAAAAAAAGGCAACGTTTCAGTTAAAGTTTTAGCAAAAAGCCCAATGGCTGGTAAAGAAGAAGCTGAAAAGAAAAAGATTAAGGTTGAGTTTATTACTCACATGACTGCTAAAGTAAATGGTAAAATTGTATGGGAAGCGTCTACAGGACCATTCCTATCTAAAAACCCATATATGCAATTTACATTCAATGCTGAAAAAGCTGGTGCGAAAAAAGGCGACAAAGTTGAAGTTGACTGGGTTGACAGCAATGGTAAAACTGCAAAGAAATCAAAAGCAATCAAATAGATTTTTGCAATCATAAAGCTTCTTATCCTGAGATTATCTCGGGAGAAAAGCTTTTAGCTACATGTCAAAGCATAGATTTGAGATGTTATTTAACACATCAAATCTACTCTTTCGAGAATTAAACTTAAAAAGGAAATTTTATGTTAAAAAAGATGATTAATCCATTAGTAATATCTGTTATAGCTTTACTACCGCTGATGAGTGCTTGTTCTTCAGACTCTTCAAAAAAAGAAGCAACAACTACAGCTAAAGAAGCTGCTCCGGCAAAAGTAGCTGTTGCAAGTGATGAATTTGATTACAAATTAGAGCCAAAACAAGTTAGCGAAAATGTATGGTGTTTCTTTGGTGCATTAGATATGCCGACAAAAGAAAACGGTGGTAACATGTCAAACAACTGTTATATCAAAACTAGTGACAGTTGGGTTTTATGGGATACTGGCGCATCATATATCTACGCTAAACAAGCATATGCAGCTATGAGTAAAATTGCTGACCTGCCTGTAAAGACTATTCTTTTAAGTCACGAGCATGATGATCACTGGCTAGGTAACAACTACTACAAAGAAATTCATGGTGCTAAAATTGTTGGTCCTGAGTCTATCAATAAAAACTACCACGAGGGTGATATTACTAGAATGTTTAGAATACTTACTGAGAATCAAATCAGAGGTACAAAGATCATTCCTGTAGATGAGTGGAACGCAGAACCTATCAAGTTTAAAATAGGTGTTACTGATTTCGAATATGTTCCAGTAGGTAATGGACACTCTGTATCAGATTACTTCCTTTATATGCCAAATGAAAAACTTATTCTCGCTGGTGACTTAGTTATGAATGGAAGAGTTACATCAAACAGAGATGGTTCTGTAGTTGGTCAAATAGATGCTTTAGATAAAATGGACAAACTAGATTGGTCTACAATGATTCCTGGGCATGGATTTATTATTGATAGAAAAGCTGATGATGAATCAATAATGTATTTTTCACAATTAAAAGAGCTAGTTGAAGGAGCTATGGAAGATGATATTGATGAAACAGGTATTGTTGAAGCTGTACCTATGTTAGACTTCAAAGATAAAAAAATGTATGAGCTATTACATGCTTTAAATGTTTCAAGAACATATTTAGAATTTGATATGGGTCTTCCAGAACATGAAGTAGTTCACTAGATTTGGCTTTTTAGCCAAATCTAGTTCTACCTTCTCCTCATTTAATAAATGAATCCCCTAAAAATATTAATCTTAATCATTAGCTTACATATAGCCGTTAGCGCTAAAGTAATCAGCATAAATAATATTATAGATGAAGCAAAAAAACAAGATAAACAAGTATTGATTTTTTTCCATATGACATACTGTGGTGCTTGTAAAAAAATGATTAAAAACTCTTTTAACGATCAAGAAATCACTAAGCAGATAAATAGAGATTTTATTCTGGTTGACTT
>DAOVJL010000202.1 GCA_030673275.1 Sulfurimonas sp. | reverse complement strand
TGCTCTACAAGATCTACCTTTTCTGTCATTCACATGTAAATAATGCAGATTGACATCTCCATCACGGAATGAAGTGATATTATGCTCATCAGAGTTAATATACTGTTTCTTAATTTTTTTCTCAGTATGACATTTGAAACAAAAAAATTCTTTATTTACCAAATCAGCATAAAAGCTTTTAGTAAAGGATTTTCTTAGAATACTAAAGTTATTTGAACCATGCGGTGCATGACATGCTGAACAACCACCCTTCTTCTCTACCTCTTTAATTGGCTTATGCCAGTTTGGATTCTCTTCTAAATGCTTTTTCATATTCATAAGCATTCCACCATCTTCATCAGATTTAACTTCTTCATCATGGCAGTTTAAACATGTCTGAACTCTGTCTTTTTTTAACAGATATTTATGTTTGGTAGCATGTGGATCATGACACTCTAAACATCGTTTTTTACTTGTATTTACACCGCCATGTTTAAATTTAGAGTGTTTTATTATCTCTTTTTCATCATCATGACAATCTAGACATAAATCCATCTTAGCATCTAGATTTAAAAGTGATTTATGATCTGCCGTGTGCGCATCATGACACTCTAAACAGCTCTTTTCCACTATAGGTTTATGTTTAGTTGGTAATTTCATATCAACAAAGAGTTTTTCTGCTTTTGATTTAAATTTACTTTTTTTATCGTGACACTTCATACATAGATTATTTATAGAATCAGATTTTAACAATTTTTTTGTATTTGACTGGTGTGGATCATGACAATCCATACATTTACCGTCTTTAACCGGTTTATGGTCAAACTTTTTTGTATATCTGGTTTTATGACATGAATAACATATATCTACAATATTCTTTTTAACCAGCTCACCCGGTTTATTATTTTTTGATGTGTGACATATTTTACAAGCCCCCATTTTAAATGGTTCGTGCAAAAACTTCTTAAGTGGTTTAAATTTATCAGGTAAATCTTCAAGCTTGACCATCTTAGCTTTTACCAGACGTGTCTTGTTGTGTGTAGGTCTCTCTTCTTCTCTAATCTCATCAGCTGCTATTTCTGCTGGTGCAAGCCGTTGAAGAGCTGCAATTTTTTTTCTTTTAGCTTTCTTTTTCTTATCAATAGAACTTTCAAACTCTTTAGCAAGTTTATTGATATCAATATCTTTGAGTTCATCATCAGTGATGCTAAAATCATAATCTTCATAAGCAGGTTTTGCATGCTTAAGATTATGAGCGATATTATTCATAATAACGACAAAGCGACTAAGTTTTTCTGAAACACCATATGATTGAAATAAAAATGTACCAATTGCTAATACAACCACTAACACTATTATTTTTACCATATGTTGTTTCACTATGCCGCCTTTATAACTAAAACTTTTAAAATATCAAATATTTAATTTTCTTGAAAATCACCGACAGGGCATCTTCTCTCAGTAACTTTATTTCTTACAAGTTTTTTTCTATCTGCGTGATGTGGACTGTGACACTTGTTACAATCTAATGCGGCCATACGCTTATTTATTTTATCTTTTGGATAATGACAAGTATAGCAAAGTTGAGCTACAGTACGAGTTGTAATTGCTGCCGGTTTATCTGTTCTTGAAGCATGACATACATTACAAGCACCCAAAGTAAACGGTGGATGTCCATATTTCTTCATTGGTCTAAAAGCCTTTGGCAACTCATTAATATCTACAACTTTAGAACTACCTGTAGTAGCTTCTATTCGCTTTTTATCCATCTCATCAAGTGAACGAGGGTCACCATGAGGAGCATTGGCAAGGTTAGTTGCAATCTGTCCACTAATCGTTATTAAACGCCCAAATTTCTCACCGGCACCTGACATAGCAAGTAAAATGATAAGGATAAAGACCACGCCTCCAGCAATAGCTGGTTTAATATATTTTGGTTCCATCATATCTCCTTAATGCTCATCATTTTCAAAATCATACTCTTCTTCTGGTGCATCAGGAAGATGTTTTTCCAACTGATAGTGACCTACATTTCTATGGCAATCTACACATTTAGCACGTTCTTTCCCGTCTTCACCCTCAACTAAAAGCTTTTTAGAAAAGTAAGCTTTATGAGCTGTAAATGCTTTCTTGTTTGGTCTTGTACCGCGTAATAAATTTTCATGACAGTGTAAACATCCGCTGTCATAAACCCAGTTACGACGCTCTCTACGTTTCTCATGCCAGTCTATTTTTGAAGTGTCATGAGTTGTTTCAACCCATACATCCCACATACCAGTTTTAACTTTTTGTATCATATAGCCCATAGTAGATTTATGAGGTAAGTGACAATCAGCACATGTAGCCATAATCCCGCTGTCCCCATAACCACCATGCACACTGTTTCTATAAGCTTTTGCCATAGGTTTCATTGAGTGACAGGAACCACAAAAATTAACATCTGACGTATGTTTGACGGCAACAACAGTAACAAATGATGTTCCCATACCTATAACAATACCGGCTACTATCATAGCCACAATAACCCATACACCTAAAGAATATTTTTTCTTTTTAGTTGCATTTAACAATTTGTTTTCTTCCATTTACTTATCCTTCAATCGTATTATTAAACTTTTTTGATTAAATTAAACTAAAATTTTAACAAAAGATTACTTTTTGATAACATTTTAACAGAATGTGATTGATTTGTGATAATGATTTAGTTTTTTTGATGCTTAATATAAATTCTATTTATATTATTAATTTTTTCTGATGATAATAATTGATTATATGACACAACAAATATCTATACTCACTTTTAAGAAATAAATTTGATATTTGCTGATATACTGTTTACCTAATAATAGTATGATTATTATCATTAATTATTATATTCTAAATATTTCAATATAGAAATGGGTTTTTTAAATGAAAAAAATATTACTTATAGTTGCTATACACTTTTTGTTAATTGGCAGCATGGCATATGCTGACAAAAATGTAAATATGAATGAGAGGGTTTTTCAGGGAATTTCAATGAATGCCGATAAAGGTGATATAAACAGTCAATTTGCGCTTGGGGGTATGTATTACCAAGGTATAAATACTAAAAAAGATCATTTTATGGCAGCTATTATGTATCAAAAAGCGGCAGATCAGGGACACGTTAAAGCTATGTTTAACTTGGCTGTTATGTAT
>DAOVJL010000064.1 GCA_030673275.1 Sulfurimonas sp. | reverse complement strand
GTAGCCCAAGTTACCATTGAGTTTGATTTTTCTATTCAGAACTCTACATCTGAGACATATGATCCTGAGAATGTTGTTAGAAGTGAACAGGTCAGTGAAGAAAAAAGAGAGGGAGCAACTCCACCTGAGGTTGGTGGAGTTCCAGGAACTGTTAGTAATATAGGTCCGGTTCAAGGACTTAAAAGTAATCAAAAATCTGAAAAATATGAAAAAAATACAGGTACAACCAATTATGAAGTTGGAAAAACTGTTTCAGTAACTAAAAGTCAGTTTGCTCGTATAAAAAGAGTTACAGCTGCTGTTATTGTTGATGGAAAATATAAAACTAAATTTGATGAAGCCGGTGACCCTACGGATAAGCTGGAGTATGAAGCATTAAGCGAGAGTGATTTAGAAGCGCTTATCTCTTTGGTAAGTCGCTCTATTGGTATTGATGAGGACAGGGGTGATCAATTAAGTGTTAAAAATCTGCAATTTACTAGAGAGGTTACTGATGAAACTGCTAAAACAGTAAATAAAGCTATTAGCTTTTCTCAAACATACTTAGCACCTTTTTCCGAAGTATTTAAGTATATCTTTGTTCTTATACTACTTTTTATTCTTTACAAGAAAGTTATTTCACCATTTGCAGAGAGAATGCTTGAAATTTCAAAAGAAGAGGATGAGATTAGTAAGCCTTATCTTAATTTAGATAATGATGAAGAGGAAGATTTAGTAGAAAAAGTTCAATCAATGCGTAAAAAAGTTGAAGAGCAGCTTGGAGTTGGAGAGGGATTTAGTGAGGATGAACTTAAATATGAAGTTCTTTTAGAAAAAGTAAAAGCTATGGTTGATGAAACACCTGATGAGATAGCATTAGTTCTTCAGGCTCTTCTAACCGAAGAAGCTGATAATATGGGTAAATAGGATAGGATGAAAATATGAATTTAAATCCGTTACAGCAAGCTACATTTGAAGAAATGGGTATAGGAGAAAGGATTGCTATTCTTTTAATGCAGCTGGGTGAAGAAGCAACAGCATCGGTATTTACAACGATGAGTGTTGAAGCTATAACAGAAGTCTCTAAGTTTATAGCAAGTAATAAAACCGTAGATAAAGCAGTAGCCATTGCAATACTTGAAGAGTTTCATGCTATTTTTCAATCAGGTCAGTTTATTACATCTGGTGGTCTAGAGTATGCACGTGAGCTTTTATATAGAACTTTGGGTCCTGAAGAGGCAAAAAAAGTTTTAGATAAACTATCAAAAAGTATGCAGGAAACTCAAAATTTTGCATATCTTTCAAAAATCAAGCCTCAACAGCTCTCAGACTTTATTATTAATGAGCATCCTCAAACAATTGCACTTATTTTAGCTCATATGGATGCAACAGAAGCTGCTGATACGCTTCAATTTTTTCCTGATGATATGAGAAGTGAAGTTTCAATGAGGATGGCAAAACTTGGGGATATTTCACCTTCAGTTATTAAACGGGTTTCAGCAGTATTAGAGTCTAAATTAGAGTCTCTTGCCTCTTATAAAGTTGAAGTTGGTGGACCTCGTGCGGTTGCTGATATCTTTAACCGTCTTGGTGCTAAAGCCTCTAAAGATACTTTGGCTAAGATTGAGGAGAGAGATGAAGAGATGTCAACTCTAATTAAAGAGATGATGTTTACATTTGAAGATATTGTTACTTTAGATAAAAATGCTATAACTGAAACTCTTAAATCTGTGGACAAACCTGACTTGATGCTGGGTCTTAAAAGTGCACCTGAAGATCTTAAAGAAAAATTCTTCTCTGCCATGTCTGAGAGAGCAAGAGAAGCATTTGAAGAAGAGATGCAGTTTATGGGTGCAGTTAAGATGAAAGATGTTGAAATTGCTCAAAGAAGAATTGTTGAAGTTGTTAACGGTCTTGCTGAAGCTGGAGCAATTGTGCTTGGATCTTCTACTGAAGAGATGGTGGAATAGTTTTGGCAGGTGTAATTAATAGTGAACATATAGAAGAACATAATATAAATAAGTATAACTTTAAAGTATTAGCTTACAGTTCTGACGAGTCTAAAGACGAAGTTGTTGAATCTGTTTTGGTAGAGCAAACAATAAAAGAAGAAGAGCCATCCAATGAAAATACCGACATTGATTCTAGTGCTATGAGTCAGAGTTCTAAAGACTCTTTAATTGAATCGCTTATGAAAAAAACTGATGACATGTCATCTAACTTTATCAAACTTCAAATGAAATTAGAGAGTATGACTGAAGAGCATAAAAAAGAGATGGATTCAGTTAAAGAAGAATCTTTTGCCCAAGGTGTTGAAGCTGGTAAAAAACAGGCAGATGAAGATGCCAAAGCCAGTATGGAAAATGGAGTAGAGCAGTTTTCTAGTTCTGTGGTAAAACTTGAAAATGCTGCAAAAGAGTTTGAGAGTGCATTAGAAGGTATAAAAAAAGAGTTGATTAGTGCAGCTTTAGATATCTCAAAAGAGGTTGTCAATGTTGAGTTAAATGAAAATTCTACTGAAATAGCAACCCTGCTTTCAAAAGAGTTAATAAAAGAGTTGCAAAATGCCTCAAAAGTAACGCTTAAAGTAAATCCAAAAGATCACGGCGCTTTATCTGAAAAAATCGGTTCTTTAGAACATGTAGAGATAGTATCAGATAGTGCAGTAAATCAAGGCGGAGTAATAGCTATAAGTGATGCAGGAAATATTGATGCACAGATTTCAAAAAGATTTGAGAGAGTTAAAAGAGCAGCTTTAAGTGAGTAAAATAGTTAAATGAATATAAAACAAAAGAATATTGAAGAGTTAGAAAATATTTGTAAAGATATTAGAGAAGAAATTTTACGAGTTGTAAGTAAAAATGGTGGTCATTTAAGTTCAACTCTTGGTGCAACAGAACTTATTGTAGCTATGCATAAGGTATTTGATTCTAAAAAAGATCCATTTATTTTTGATGTGTCTCATCAATCTTATGCTCATAAGCTTTTGACTGACAGATGGGAGGAGTTTGATACTCTTCGTCAGTTTAACGGTCTGTGCGGATATACAAAACCAAGTGAAAGTGAAGATGATTATTTTGTAGCTGGACATAGTTCTACATCTATATCTTTAGGTGTTGGTGCAGCCAAGGCAATATCACTAAAGGGTGAGCAAGATTCCCGTGTTCCGGTTATTATGATTGGTGACGGTTCCATGACTGCCGGTATGGTTTATGAAGCATTAAACGAGCTTGGTGACAGAAAATATCCGATGGTAATTATACTTAATGATAATGAGATGAGTATAGCGAAGCCAATTGGTGCATTGAGTAGAATTTTGAGTTCTGCTATGGCATCTCCATTTTATCAAAGTTTTAGAAAACAAACAGAAAGTTTTGTAGAAAATTTTGGTGAAGGAGCTAAATATATTGCAAAACGAATGGAAGAGAGCTTAAAACTTATCACTCCGGGAATCATGTTTGAAGAGATGGGAATTGATTATATTGGTCCTATTGATGGGCATAATTTAGAATCTCTTATTGATATTTTGCAAAAAGCAAAAGATTTAAAAAAACCTGTTATTGTTCATTGTCAAACACTTAAAGGTAAGGGTTATGATATTGCTGAGGGCAAAGAGGAAAAATGGCACGGTGTTGGTCCATTTGACTTAAGTAATGGGCATAGTTCAAAAAAATCTTCTGCTAAAAGTGCAACTCAAATTTATGCAGAAGCTCTTTGTCATTTAGCAAAAAATAATGAAAAAATAGTTGGTGCGACAGCAGCAATGCCGAGTGGAACAGGCTTAAGTGAGCTTATGGAGAGTTATCCTGATAGGTTTTGGGATGTAGCGATTGCTGAACAGCATGCTGTTACTTCTATGAGTGCTTTGGCAAAAGAGGGATTTAAACCATTTTGTACGATCTATTCGACATTTTTACAACGCGGATATGACCAAATTATACATGATACATGTCTAATGGATTTACCTGTGGTTTTTGCACTAGATCGTGCAGGAATAGTTGGGGAAGACGGAGAGACTCATCAAGGTGTATTTGATATTAGTTTTTTAAGAGCTATACC
Source organism: Sulfurimonas sp. (assembly GCA_030673275.1). GTDB lineage: Bacteria > Campylobacterota > Campylobacteria > Campylobacterales > Sulfurimonadaceae > Sulfurimonas. Next base: position 2,851 of record DAOVJL010000064.1, on the reverse strand, counting down.
AAATATGACTCTTTTTGCTCCAAGAGATGAGAAGTCATTTCATCAAGCTATGGCATTTGCCGCAGAGTATCAGCATCCTTGTTCTCTTCGCTATCCAAGAGGTTCGTTTACACAGACAGACTTACCGGAGTCACTTCCTTTTGAGTTTGCAAAATCTCAACTGCTTCGCTCAAGCGATAGTGATATCCTTTTTATAGGTTACGGAAATGGAGTAGGTCGTGCTTACGAGACAGCACAAGTGATGGAGAAAAAGGTCAGCATATTAGACCTCCGTTTTGTAAAACCGCTTGATGAAGATATGCTTCGTGATTTAAGTACTAAACATAAAAAATGGTTTGTATTTTCTGACAGTTCTAAAATGGGCGGAGTTGGTTCTGCCATCTTGGAGTTTTTAGCTATGGAGAAGATTTTACATGTAGAACTTGAGAGTTTTGAGTATGAAGACAGTTTTATAACTCATGGAAACACAAAACTTGTAGAGGAATCTTTGGGACTTCTTCCCCAGCAGTTGGCTAAGAGAGTTGAGGCATAGAGGGTTTATACCCTCTACGTTTTATAATTCGTCCAATAAGTCTAACTGTTCTTTAGTCAGTATCTTTTGAGTGTCATAAATACATTGCAGGTGAGCAGTTGTAGCTTGTACTTTATACTCAGCTATTTTATTTACAATAGCTAAAAGCTCTTTTGGTGTGCTCCCAGCTATAATCTTATTAGCAACCTCTTTTTCCAATGGAGCAAGTTTCTTTTTTGCTCCAAAAACAATTTTTAAAGTATCTTTACGAACTTTTAAAAGTTTTGTTTTTTGCTCTTTAGTCAAGTTTAAATTTTTATCTTCCCAGTTAGCTTTAAGTATTCCTGTATAGTGCGGCATCTTACCTATGATTAGAAATGGTGCTCCTGGACCGGCAGCGTGAAGTGTAGTCATAGTTAGTAAGCTAACAACCATTAGTGCAAAGAATTTTTTTAACATTTTTTCCCTTTTAGTTTTTAATAAAGTAACTTAACATAAAATATTAAACACTTACTTGAGTAGCATCACTCCTGCAAATCTTCCGGTTTTTGCATCGGCTCTGTATGAGAAATATTTATCAGAGTTGCATTTTGTACACTCATCACAAATCTCAAGGTTCTCTTTTTTAATCCCGCATATCAAAAGTTGATTTTTTAGTATTTGGGTGACATCAAGGTGAAATTTATCATCTTTTTTTTGTATTGCATACTCTAAACCCAGCTCTTTAGCTTCATCGTAGATTTCACTGCCAACCTCGTAACAGCAACTTCTTATACTTGCTCCAATGCTTACATGTATATCTTTTACATCGGAATTAAAATTATTTTTAAAAGACTCAAGTACATTTTGAACTATGTTTTTAAATGCTCCAACCCGTCCCGCATGAGCTACTGCTATAACTTTTTGTTTGTCGTCATAAAAAAGGATAGGTGAACAGTCTGCTACCATGACCATAAGAGGAGTGTTTTTTTTGTTAGTTATCAAAGCATCACACTCTGGAGGATTTTTAAAGTTATCATTGGAAGTTATAACATGTACTATATCAGAGTGAATCTGTTTCATATAGACAAGAGAATTTTTTTTGTAGTTTAACTCTTTTGCTAAAAGTTCATGATTTTTTTCTACATGTAGTTTGTTGTCATTTACATGAAAAGCTAAATTTCCACTCTCTTTTGTTGTATAGAGATGTGTTAAATTTGGATAGGAGTTTAATAGTTTACTATGATAGAATTTCATATAATAATTATAACAGAATTAAAAATCAAAATTTGAGTTAAAGGCTTTTTATTGAGTAAGCTTAGTTTATACCCTGTAACATTAGATGGCAACAATGTAGACATTAAACGCAAAGAGATTATGGAGTATTTTCATAATACCTGTAATCTTTATGAGTCAGTTTTTGATGTTTTAAAAGATGACGATGTATTTTATAAATACTCAGAGCTAACCCGCCACCCAATGATATTTTATTTTGGACACACTGCTACTTTTTTTATAAACAAACTAATAAATATGAAAGTTATTAAAGAGAGAATAAATCCAGATTTCGAGTCAATATTTGCTGTAGGTGTAGATGAAATGGCTTGGGATGATGTAGATGCTAAAAACTATGCTTGGCCAAAAGTAGAAGATGTCAGAGAGTATAGAGAGAAGGTAAAAAATTTAGTTGACGAGTTAATTATGAGTATGCCTTTAACTCTTCCGATAACTCAGGATTCTGACATGTGGATTATATTAATGGGTATAGAACATGAGAGAATTCATATAGAGACTTCCCTGGTTCTTCACAGACAGATGCCCATAGAGTTTGTAAAAGAGGTTGAAAAGTTTAGAGCTTGTGAGCATAGCGGAGATGCTCCTAAAAATGAGATGTTTAATATCGAGTCTCAAAACATACAACTAGGAAAGAGTAAATCTCATAATCTTTATGGCTGGGATAATGAATATGGTGTATATGAAGAGAAGGTAAAAGAGTTTCAAACTTCAAAATATCTTGTTAGTAATGGCGAGTTTATGGAGTTTGTAAAAGATGATGGTTATGAAACGAAAGAGTATTGGGATGATGAGGGAAGAGCATTTTTAAAATCATCCGGTGCCAAATATCCTCTGTTTTGGGTTAAAGAAAATGGCATCTACATGTACAGAACTTTAACTAAGATAATCAGTATGCCGGATAACTGGCCGGTTGATGTAAATGCACTTGAAGCTGAGGCATTTTGCAGGTATAAGAGTAAAAAAGAAGGAGTGACATATTCTCTTCCAAGTGAAGCAGAGTATAGAGCTATTTATAATCATTCTGGTCTGCAAGATTTACCGGAGTTTCATGAGAGCAGAGCCAAT
>DAOVJL010000194.1 GCA_030673275.1 Sulfurimonas sp. | reverse complement strand
GATAGGTGAGAAAAGATCTAGCATACGACCAGTTAAACCTTTTTCTCTGTACTCTAGTTTAAACTGTTCTTCTGGATAAAGTGGAGTTAGGTTTTCAAACAGTGGTCTTTTTTTACTCTCTTCGGGTGGAAGTGAGTTAACTGCTTCTATTTTAATAAGTGCGTAGTATCTCTCTTGATCTTTTGGAGGACGAACTTGCCCAGTTACAACATCACCGTTACGAAGTGCAAATCTTTTAATCTGAGTATTAGAAACGTAAGCATCATTAATAGACTCATTGAAACTTTTATCAATAGAACGGATAAAGCCATAACCATCTTGCATGATTTCAAGGATACCGCTAAATAGGATAAAACCACCCTGTTCTGTTTGTGCTTTTAGAATTTCAAAGATGATATCTTGGCGTTTAAGCTCTTGTGGATTTTCAACTTTTAACTCAATAGCTAAAGCAGTTAGTGCCTCGATGCTAGTAGTACGAAGTTCTTCAACACTCGCACCTTTTACAGGTTTGTGAGTTCTTTGACTGCTTTTGTTTCTATTGTTATTTTTACGTGGTTGTTGTGAATTGTTTTCACTCATATGTTAGCTGCCTTAATGTTTTTGATTTTTGTGCAGGGGGAAAGTTGTAAGATATACATGCTATATCTTTGTTTTAATAATGTAATTTTACACTAATCGAAGTTCTAAAGTCAAGTTTTGCTCTTTTTTCTTTAAGTATCACTAAATATGATAGTCTCTTCAATTTGTCTAAATAGATTATTTTTCTCTTCAATTGCTTTATTGACTTTGTTATTTAATTCTTCGCAGATTATGAGATGTGAATCTTTCAATACTGCTATTTGGTTTTTTAATTTTTGATTTTCATTTATTAAAGTTTCATTCTCTTTTTTTAGATGCAGAATTTTTTTCTCAAGTGCTAGAATTTTTTCATTAAGCTCTAGACTTTGGTTTTCATTCTGAACCTCTATATAGCTAATTTGATTTTCATTTTGAGCTTCTATGTAGCTGATTTGATTTATAAGATTGGTTTGTTCATCTTCTAAGTCTTTTATGATATTTTGGCTTAAAGAGTCTCTTTTATTTTTATTTAGCTTTTTAAAAAGTAAAAATCCAATAAGCAACCCAACAAATAAAGATAAAGCTGAACCGATGATTATATCAATGTGTAAAACTGCCTCAAGAATCTTATTTATCTCACGGCTTAACTGTTCATAATTTTCTTGGATACTAGGCGTAGATGCAGCAAAAATATTCAGACTTAAAAAAATTGTTAGTAAGAGTGCTTTCATACAGCAAATTGTATCACATTTTCTATCAAAGCATTTACTACATTTTTATGCATATATGTTTTGGTTAAATTTATCAAACTCTTTTAAAGTTCTTTCTAAAAGTTTTTTAGCATCTGCAAATATTTTATCAAGAGTATTAACTTTTTCACTGTTGTCTGGTATATCCAGTTTTTTCATAGAGTTGTCAAACATCTCTACAATATTTGTTTTTACATGATTTTTAGCCTCTTCGCTTCTACCTCTGTTTGGTTCAAATGCACCGGCAATTTGATGAGCTACTTTAGAAACAGGAGATGAAGGTGTATCCTCTTTTAACTCTTTTAAAAAGTCATCAATAAAAGGCTGGGCTATCTTCATAAAAGCTTTAATCTCTTTTTTATCTTGCTCGTCTATCCCATTGCTGTCCATAGAAAACTGAAATGATTGCATAGAAGAGAAGCTCATCGAAGTTTTTGAGCCATTTTCGTCTTGTTCATGACTAAAAGACGATGACTGGGCATTTGAAAAATCCATCTCTATAACATCACCACTGGATGTTCTCATAGATATATTTAGGTCGTGTGTTCTGTAAGTGCTAAGATCATAAGAAGTATACATAATTATCCCCTCTTTGTATTACATGTAAATATCGGACAAAAAAGCAAATATTCAAGCTTTAATGATAAAATTACGATATGAAAAAAAAATATAATATATTAGTAACAAATGATGATGGTTATGAAGCAAAAGGTTTACTCTGTTTAGTAGAGACTTTAAGAGAGTTGGATGATGTAAAAGTCACTGTTGTAGCTCCTGCAAATGAGAAGTCTGCATGTGGGCATTCACTTACTTTAGTTCGTCCACTTCGCTTTGTAGGGGTTGATGATGATTTTTTTAAACTCGATGACGGAACACCGAGTGATTGTGTTTATCTCTCTTTAAGTACAATATTTCAAGATTCTAAGCCTGACTTGCTTGTAAGTGGTATAAATCGCGGCTCAAACATGGGAGAAGATATTACATACTCAGGGACTGCTGCCGGAGCTATGGAAGGTGTTCTTCATGACATTCCATCAATTGCTATTTCGCAAGTGATGGATTTTACAGACCCTGGTGGTGATTTCAGATTGGCACAAGAGACTATTAAAAAATTAGTTTTAAAAATAAAAGATGGTTCATTTCCTCTACCTGAGAGAGAGTTTTTGAACGTTAATATTCCACCTAAAGTAACTGATGCGAAAATGCAAGTTACATATGCTTCTTATAGGATGTATGCAAATGATTCACATATGCATAGAAACCCTCGTGGGGAAGAGCACTACTGGCTAGGTCTGCATCCTCTTAACTTTGCCCCAAGAATAGGTGCTAAAGGTATTAGTGATTATGAGGCAATAGAAGCGGGTAATGTTTCCATAACTCCTGTACAACTTGATATGAGTGCCTATAAAAGTATTAATAAACTTCAAGAGTGGATAGATTAAAGCGGCATGAAGTATGACCGTATAAAAATTCTGCTTGAAGATGATTTTTTAAAACTTAAAAATGCAAAGATTCTTCTTTTAGGTGTTGGTGGAGTAGGTGGTCACTGCCTTGATGCTTTATATCGCAGCGGTATTACAGATATCACAATAGTTGATTATGATGTTTATGATAAAACAAATCAAAACCGTCAGATGTGGTCACAACTGCATGAGGGTGAGGTAAAAGTTGATGCATTAAAAGAACATTATCCAAAAATAGAGACTATCAATGCAAGAATAGATGAAAAATGGGTAGAGGAGTTCGATTTTAGTGAGTATGATTTAGTTTTAGATGCTATTGATGATACTCGCGCAAAATTAGCCATCGCCCAAAAGTGTTATAAGAAACTTATTTCATCATTTGGCTCGGCAAAACGACTTGATCCTACAAAAGTGCAAGTAGCTGATATATGGAAAAGTTATGGTGATAGGTTCGGTGCAAAAAT
>DAOVJL010000250.1 GCA_030673275.1 Sulfurimonas sp. | reverse complement strand
GAATTATTTATTCATCATCATGGATCATTAGAGTTTCGTGCTAAAATTTTTGCACTTATTATATCAGCGAATAAAGATATAAAAGATGAATGTTATACAATTGTAAAAGATATTGGTATGATTATTTATAAAAATGATGCAGATAGAGCAAATCAATTGATGTTGACAACACAAGAGCTTGTTCAAAAAGTAAAAGAGGACAACGGACTTGATATTGATACTCTTGTAGAACATATTCAAAAAGAGTTAAAAATCATTCCAAGATATGCTAAAAAAATTGATGTAAATTCACTAAAACAACTGATTGATTTATCTCATGATAGAGATATTATATCCTATCAGGAAAATATTTTAGAATTTTTACAGACTTTAAAAGAAGATACTCTTCATAAGAAGAAATCACAAATTGCTAAAGATGAAGAAAATCTAGATTCTAAATATTAAATAGAGAACTTCTCTTTATCAAAAAAACTATCTACTGAAATATTTTTAAATGCTGCATTCATACTTGTAAAAAGTGATGGGAACTCTTTTTCCATATTTGCTAACATCTCTTTAGTATTTGCTCTTGCATGAGGCATTTTTACATCAAATCTCATAGCTGGACAAGCTTCGTCACCAACAGCTTGTATATTATTATCCTTAACAAAAGCTCTAAGTTGCCTCTCTCTCATCTGAATCAATGGACGAATGACAATTAGACCATTATCTGCTCTATATTTTGGAGCTAATGAGCGCAATTGTCCATTATATATAAAGTTCATAAAAAAACTCTCAGCTGCATCATCCATATGGTGACCAAGGGCTAGTTTATTACATCCATTTTCCTCAGCTATACCATATAAAGTACCTCTCCTCATACGAGAGAAAAAACTGCAAAAAGATGAATTTTTTCTGATTTTTTCTTTTGCTAATTCATAAATATTTGTGTCATGTACTAAATGCGGTATATCATACTCTTTACAATGATTTATTAGATTGTCAAAATTTTCACCCATACCATATCCAATAGTTACCGCAATAAATTCAAATTTAAAAGGTGCTCGACGCTGTTGCTCGGCCATTGCATGAATCATAGTTAGTGAGTCTTTCCCACCGCTAAGTCCTACCAAAATTTTATCACCTTCTTGGATAAGATCAAACTCGGCATTTGTCTTGCCAAGTTTAGACATTATTTTTTTAGAAATTTTTATTCCTGACATTTATTTATCCTAAGCACGGTTTCTGTGCGTGAGCTCTCTGCTGAAGAGAACATAGCGTTCAGAAAAAAATTTAGTTTTTTTCTAAGTTGCATTTTAACGCTAAAAGCGTAGTTAAATGGACTTTGTTCATTTAGCGTTAATATCAATAACTTTATCTACCATTTTCATGACAAATTCTGCACTCTCTATAGCACTTGTCTCTAAAAACTCATCAAAAGAGAAACTTGCATCCATATCAGCAGCATCACTAATAGCACGAAGAATAAAAAACGGAACATCAAGAGCATCACACACAACAGCGACAGAGCCACCTTCCATCTCTAACGCATCTGCCTTGAACGTATCACCTATCCAGTTTTTACGCTCTGCGTTCGCTACAAACTGATCACCAGTAGCGATAATGCCCTCCTTAACACTTTTACCCATCTCTGATGCAACTTCTTTACTTAGTGCTATCATAGATGCATCTGCTTTAACAAACACAGCACCCTCAGGAACAAATCCAAATGGATGACCAAAAGCAGTAATATCCAGGTCATGCTGAGATAGTTTATTTGCAACAACCAAGTCACCTACTCTAAGTTCAGATGATACAGCTCCAGCAACACCGGAAAATAGTAACTTTGTTGCTCCAAAATGCTCAATCATCGTTGTAGCAGTAAGTGTTGAAAATACTTTTCCGATTTTAGAATAAGCGATTACTAAATCAACACCTTTATATGTTGCTTCATAGTATGTATTTTTTGCATACTCTGTTGTTTTATATTCCCCTAGTTTTTCTAAAATTGGAGCTATCTCTTCCGGCATTGCACCCATAATTGCTATTTTATTTTTGCTCATATATATTCCTTAAATTTTATTACATAAAATGAAAGGAAACCCTTCATTTATTTATCACGGCATCGGAAGTAATTCCGCTACCTACGTTAACACTTGGTTTTATTCGACATAAAGCCCAAGAGACTAGTCTCTTTTTACCTCTTATATTTCAAATGTTTTTACTATTTTTTTATAATGAGGCAACTTATACTTTATGACTGAGTTTTCATCAACTATACAACTTCCACCCCAAAAACCAAGACCATCTTCAAAACCTACACGATTTACAAATATTAGTTTTGCGCTACACTCCCGTGCGACTGTCTTTATTATCTTATGCCACTGATCTTCTATCTCTAAGCCATCATCGCTAAATCCACGAGCCGGTGATGCTACAAGAGCCAAAATATAGTCTGGATTTTCTTTAATCAAATCACCATGAACAGAGGTATGCCATAAATCTTCACAAACAAGCATTGATATCTTTCCATAATTACTTGCAAAGCTTTCAAAAATATTTCCAGCTTTAAAATATCTTGCCTCTT
>DAOVJL010000050.1 GCA_030673275.1 Sulfurimonas sp. | reverse complement strand
ATAGAACTGTTGAATATGAACAACTTCTAAATGACTTCAAAGCACTTCTTAAAAACAACTCTCTCAAATTTACTATTCAAAGAGAAGTTATACTAGAGACTCTTTACAACTCTGATGAACATTTAACTCCAGAGTCACTGCACAATCTTATACAAGAAAAATTTCCCGATTTAAAAACAGGGATTGCAACCGTGTATAGAACTCTCTCTCTTTTAGAAGATTCAAATATGGTTACATCACTATCTTTTGGTGCTCAAGGTAAAAAATATGAGCTTGGTGCAAAAAACCATCATGATCACTTAATCTGCACGGAATGTGGAAGCATTACAGAGTTTGTAGATGAACAGATTGAAGATAGACAAAACAAGATTGCTAATGAACTCGGTTTTTTTATTAAAGACCACTCCATGCAGATTTATGGAATCTGTAAACTTTGCCAACAAACATAAAAGGAAAACTATTGGTTTTTGATAATAAATTTATACAACAAAGAATTGAAAAAGCAGAAATACTTAGAAAAGAGGGTTACAACCCTTACTCTAACGACTCTAAAAGAAATACAACTGTTGAAAAATATCTGAATGTAAACTCTGATATAGCTGATAAAGAGAATCAAAGAGATGAAAACCGTCACTACATTGTAAGTGGTCGTATTAAACTTCTCAGAATTATGGGTAAAGCTAGTTTTGCAAAGATTGAAGATGAGAGCGGAATGCTTCAGATTTATGTAGCAAGAGATAATCTTCCTGAAGGTTTTTACAACAATATTTTTAAGAAAAACATAGAAGTCGGTGATATTATTGAAGTTGCAGGCTACCCTTTTGTAACTGGAAAAGGTGAACTATCACTCCATGCAACTGAATTAAATCTTCTTACAAAAGCAATCTCTCCACTGCCTGAAAAATTTCATGGTGTAACAGATAAAGAGATTAGATATAGAAAAAGATACCTTGACCTTATTATGAATGCTGATGTTCGTAAAACATTTAAAATACGTTCAAAGGTAATCTCATTAACTAGACACTTTTTTGAGGACAAGGGCTTTTTAGAGGTAGAGACTCCAATGATGCACCCAATCGCCGGCGGAGCTAATGCTAAACCATTTGTTACTCATCATAATGCACTAGGAATTGACAGATACCTGAGAATCGCACCTGAGCTTTACTTAAAAAGACTTATAGTTGGTGGGTTTGAAGCTGTATTTGAAATAAACAGAAACTTTAGAAATGAAGGTATGGATGCTACACACAATCCTGAATTCACATCTATTGAGTTTTACTGGGCATACAAAACATATAGAGACTTAATCGAAATCACAAAAGAGTACTTTCAATACCTTTTTGAACACCTAAATCTGCCAACTCGTCTTCCTTATGCAGATATGGAAGTTAATTTTGCTAACTTTACAGAAGTTCCTCTTATTGAGTCACTTACTACAATTGGTGGTGTTCCCCCAGAAGTTACAAATGATAAAGATAAAATAGTAGCGTTCCTAAACTCTAAAAACATAACTGTTAAACCAGGGATGAATTTAGGTCAACTTCAAGGTGAACTATTTGATGAGTTTGTTGAAGAAAAACTAATAGATCCGACTTTTATTACAGAGTATCCTGTTGAGATATCTCCACTTGCAAGAAGAAGTGATGAGAACCCGGAAATCACTGAAAGGTTTGAGCTTTTTATTGCCGGTCGCGAGATTGCAAATGCATTTAGTGAGCTAAATGACCCGATTGATCAACTTGGTCGTTTTGAAGCCCAAGGTGAAGCTAAAGAGAGCGGTGATGATGAAGCGCATGAAATGGATGTGGACTTTGTTGAAGCACTAAGCTATGGTATGGCACCAACAGCAGGACAAGGTATAGGTATAGACAGATTAGTAATGCTTTTAACTAATGAGCACTCTATTAGAGATGTACTGCTATTTCCAGCTATGAAACCTATACATGTAGAAGAAAAAAATATAGAAGAGGAAAACTAATGAGCTTTTTACAAGAGTACGATAAAGAAATATTTGATTTATGCGAAAAAGAATTAGAGCGTCAAACAGACCATTTAGAGATGATTGCATCTGAAAACTTTACACTTCCGGCAGTTATGGAAGCTATGGGTTCTGTTTTTACAAACAAATATGCTGAGGGTTACCCGCACAAGCGTTACTATGGTGGATGTGAATATGCTGATGGTGTTGAGCAGTTAGCAATAGATAGAGCATGTAAACTTTTTAAATGTAACTATGCAAATGTTCAACCACATGCAGGTTCTCAAGCAAACGGTGCTGTATATGCTGCACTTTTAAAAGCCGGTGATAAAATCTTAGGTATGGATTTAAGTCATGGCGGTCACTTAACACACGGTTCAAAACCGAGCTTTTCAGGTAAAAACTACTCGAGTTTTACATATGGTGTTGAACTTGATGGTCGTATAAACTATGAAAGAGTTATGGATATTGCTCAAATAGTTAAACCAAAGATCATTGTATGTGGAGCAAGCGCTTATGCAAGAGAAATCGACTTCAAAAAATTCCGTGAAATAGCTGATGCTGTTGGAGCAATTTTATTTGCTGATATTGCACATATTGCCGGTCTTGTGTGCGCTGACGAGCACCCTAGCCCATTCCCATATGCTGATGTAGTTACAACTACTACACACAAAACTCTTGCAGGTCCAAGAGGCGGTATGATTATGACTAATGACGAAGATATAGCTAAAAAAATAAATTCAGCAATCTTCCCTGGACTTCAAGGTGGACCGCTTGTACATGTTATCGCGGCAAAAGCTGTTGGTTTCAAATACAACCTCTCTGCGGAATGGAAAGAGTATGCTAAACAAGTAAAAGCAAATGCTAATATCCTTGCTGAAGTTTTAGTAAAAAGAGGTTATGACGTAGTTAGTGGTGGAACAGACAATCATTTAGTTCTAGTATCTTTTGTTGGTCGTGAGATATCTGGTAAAGATGCTGACGCGGCACTTGGCAATGCTGGTATTACAATCAATAAAAATACAGTTCCAGGTGAAACAAGAAGCCCATTTGTGACTTCAGGTATTCGTATTGGTTCTCCAGCACTTACATCTCGCGGTATGAAAGAAAAAGAGTTTGAATTAATTGCTAACAAAATGGCTGATGTTCTTGATAATATCAATAATACTGAGTTACAAGCAACTGTTAAAGAAGAGTTAAAAGAATTAGCTCAAAACTTTATAATTTATAATCAACCAACTTACTAAAAAGGCATAAGTGCCGTGAGCTTTCTGCTGAAGAAAACTTAGCGTTCAGAAAAAAATTTAGTTTTTTTCTAAGTCATGCTTTAGCATAGAAGCGTAGATGGCGGAATTACTTCCGACATCGTCATCAATAAATGAAGGGTTTCCTTTCATTTTATGAAATAGAATTAAAGGGATGTAAATGACTGCGATGGATCTTAAACTTATTAAAATGGTAACTGACCACTACTGGATAAAAAGAGATGCTGTAGTTGAAAAGGTTACATTTAAAGGTCGTACTTTTTACAATAAGTTTGAAAAGGTGAATGCCACCCTGTCTCAGTCAATTATCAACCAACATTTAAAAGGTGATATTACAGTTGCTCATTCTATTGTAAACAGTCGCAATCAGGTTGAAAATATTGTAATAGATTATAACGGGAGAGATCCTGAGCGTTTTTATCATAAGGCACAACTTTTGCTTCGGGAAGAAGGTTATATAAATTTCACCGCTTATAAAACAAAAACTGAGGGTCACCTGCATGTGTATATTCATAAAGGACACACAACCCTGCAAGAAGCTATACAGCTTGGTAAAATGATAAGTATGAAACTAGCTGCAAAACAGCCAAAGCAGTGGAAAATGTTTCCAAGTGCAGATATACCGGACCAGTATAATATTTTAACTCTACCATATGAGATTTATGCCAAAGAGCGAGGAGCTTCTTGGTCAAAGCATATGTAATATCCAACATTTTTTGGGTATTATTAGACTAAACAAATTACAAAGGGTGCAATTATGGAAGAAAAAAACGAATTAAATGACATTATTTTAAATAAAGGTGGCTCCGCAACCGGCAATAAAAAAATTATTTTAGCTGTTGCAACTTTAGGGGTTATCTTAATTATTGTTGTAATGCTTATGAATGCTCTTACTTCAAAAGGTACAGATAATTTACCTCAAGCAGTACTTCCTCCTGAACCACAACAACAAACTAAAGCTGTGGCAGATGAGCCTCTTTTCGAAGAAGTTGAAGTTATCCAAGAGACTAAGCAAAACAATGATTCTCTTGATAAAATAGCTCAAAAACTAAAAGAAGAGAGCTTAAAAGAGAAAACTCAATCTGCAGTAGCAGAGGTACCTAAGCAAGAAGTGGTTAAAAAAGAGATCGCAAAAGTTGTTACTGAAAAAATCGCTGCACCTGTTCCAACAGCAAAAGCTATAACTTCCGGTACTTACTATATTCAAGTTGGTTCATTTGCAAAATATCAGCCTAATAAAAAGTTCTTAGACTCTATTTTAAAATTAGGTTATAAGTATAAATTTCATAAAGTGACTAGAGATGGCAAAGTACTAAATAAAGTTTTAGTTGGTCCATTCACTAATGAAGCAGAAGCAAGAAAAGCATTAAGAACTGTTAGAACTAATATAGAAGCCGGTGCTTTTTTAGCTAAGATATAAAATTTAGCTCCTCCTGTGGAGCAATTCTTTCAACAAGGCAATCTTTGATTTACTCTAAACAATTTTTTCAAGATCAACTAGCTCCTATTGCTGTTTATTCAAAATTAAAAGCTCTATTTAAAAATGAAATCTCTTATCTTTTTGAGAGTGCCGGTCAAAGTGAGGGAAACTACAGTTTTATCTGTATTGGTGCAAGGGAGAGACTTCAGTATATAGATAATCAAACAATTTATACAGATGCAGATGGCACAAAACATACTAAAGAAGAAAACCCTTTTACTTTTTTGAAAAAGTACTATAAAAATATAGACACATCAGCATATAAAAAAGCTACAGCAGAACTAAAAGTTGGCTATGTTGATGGTTTTATCGGTTATATCGGCTATGATATGGTTAAAGTGTTTGAGCCAAAACTTGACTCTGTTATGGACAACCTAAAAGATGAACTTAACACTCCTGATTTAGACCTGATTTTACCAAAAATGATTCTAGTCTATTCTCATAAAAATCATAAAATAACTTTAGTAAGTACACTTGAGAGCTTTGCAAATAGGTTTGATGAAATCCATGATGACCTAAAAGGCAGCTATCAATATAAGCATAGAGTTAGAAATATTGGTGATGACAAAGGTAGCTTCGCACACTCAAAAGAGAAATTTTTCAAAATGATTGATGACTCAAAAGAGATGATAAAAAGCGGTGATGTTTTTCAAATCCTTATGACAAACCGATTTACTAGAAACATTAAAGTAGACCCTTTTAGTTTTTATAGAATACTAAGAACCAAAAACCCGTCTCCATATATGTTTTTAATGGAATATGAGGACTTTAACATAGTTGGTTCTTCACCAGAAGTTATGGTTAGACTCTCAGATGGTGAACTTCTTCTTCGTCCAATCGCGGGAACAAGAAAAAGAGGCGCCACAAAGAAAAGAGATAGAGAACTTGAAGAAGAGCTGTTAGCTGATCCAAAAGAGTTGGCAGAGCACCTTATGCTTATTGACCTTGGAAGAAATGATGTTAGCCGTGTTGCAAAGACCGGAACTGTAAAAGTTGAAGATATGATGCATATTGAGAGATTCTCACATGTAATGCATATTGTCTCAGATGTTACGGCCGAGCTTGATGAAGGCAAAGATATGTTTGACCTGTTTATGGCAACATTTACAGCCGGAACTATGACTGGTGCTCCAAAAATTAGAGCAATGGAGCTTATCGCACAATTTGAAGGGTTAAAAAGAGGCTTCTATAGTGGAAGCATTGGCTACTTCGGTTTTGATGGAAATATGGACAGTGCTATAACGATTAGGACTGCTATGGTCAAAGAAGACAAGGTTATTCTTCAGGCCGGTGCTGGGATAGTAGCTGATTCAGTAAAAGAATCAGAATATCAAGAAGTTGAAAACAAACTAGGTGCACTGATCCACTCACTAGAAGATTTAGATTAAATGAAATTATTCGCAATCTTTGGTGATCCGGTAGAACACTCTCGCTCTCCACTTATGCATAACTCTGTTTTTAAAAACTTAAACTATCCAGCTTGCTACACAAGAATTCATCTCAAAGACGGCTCAAAACTTCGTGAGACTTTTCTCTCTCTCAAACTTAGCGGAGCAAATATAACAGTTCCGCATAAAGAGGCGGCATACGAGGCTTGTGATGAAGTTAGAGGATTTGCAAAAACAGTGGGTGTTGTTAATACAATCATAAATGAAGGTGGCAAACTTATAGGTTATAACACTGATGCAGATGGTTTTATGTATGCCATAAAAGAGTTTGGGGACATTAAAAAGATTCTAGTTCTTGGTGCCGGCGGAACTGCAAAAGCATTGGCTAGCAGATTTGTTCAAGATAACATCGAAGTTACTGTTTTAAACAGAAGTGCTTCAAGACTTGAATACTTTAAAGACATAGTTTCCACATGTCACACTTGGGATAGCTTTAAAGCAGAGAAATATGACCTTGTTGTAAACACTACAAGTGCCGGTTTAAAAGATGAAGAACTCCCTGCTCCACTACATATCATAGAAGAAGCACTAGAGAACACATCTTACGCGGCAGATGCAATCTATGGAAAAGTAACACCATTTCTAAAACTAGCTCAGGAAAAAGGCATCACTTATAAAGATGGTGCGGATATGCTTCTTGGTCAAGGCGTATTAGGGAACGAACTTTTTACTAACAATGAATTAAAAACTGAAGATATTAAAACATACATGTCAAAAAGTTTTGAGTTATAATACATTTTTATTCTATAATAATAAAAACATATAGCTATCTTATAACAGGAAAAAGATTATGAAAGATGAAAATTTATTTGCTCTTATTACCATAGTACTTGCAGTACTACTTCTTTTCTTTAGTACAAAAGAGTTCTCTGATGCAGATAGACTTGTTACAAGTGGCGAACATGCTAATGGCATAATAGTTGAAGTGAAAAAAGGTCCTAGTAGTCTTAGTAAGTATTATCCACGTATACATTTTAAAACTAAAGATGGTGATGAGATTGAGTTTGTGTCAGCTACTGGTAGTAATCCATCTATATATGATGTAGATGATCAAGTTCAAATAGTTTACAATCATGATAACCCAAACGACGCATTTATTAACTCGTTTATAGAGGTTTGGCTAGCTTCTGCTATCTATGCATTTATGAGTTTTCTTTTATTTGTTTTCTCAGGTTTTTTATGGATAAAATCAAGGTCAGATTAAAAAGAGTTTTGAGCTATAAAGCGGCAATTGCCTGTCCATAAGAGATTGCGCTGTCATTACTTACAAACCCACTCGGCACTATTGCTTCCGGTATTTTTTTCATTATCAATCTAAGCAAGACTCTATTTTGAAACACCCCGCCGCCAAGCACCAGTGGCAGATCATATTTTTTTGACATCTCATAAATAATCTCTACTAAAGTGTTAAAGAACTTTGATACTGCAATAGTTCTATTTTCCTCTTTTACTATTTGATAAAAAATCACACTAAAATCAATTTGTTTGT
>DAOVJL010000248.1 GCA_030673275.1 Sulfurimonas sp. | reverse complement strand
TATCACTCAGCCTCTAAACAACGATACGATTAAATCTTTAACATCTTTAGTAATCTTTTGAGGTTTACCCTCAAAGGTAATATATGCTAAGTGAATATTGAGTTCAAATATTTTTTTTGAATCTCTAAAAACTGTTTGTAATAGTTTAAAGGAAGCTGCTTTAACCTCTACAAGTTCAGTTTCTACATTCAATTCATCTCCAAGTTTAGCACTAGCAATAAAATTGGCTTCTAATTTTTTAGCAACAAAATGCCCACCGCTTAAAACTGGACTCAATTTCTGCTTGAAAAACGCATTACTTCTAGCTCTCTCGCAAAAATTAAGATAATTAGAGTGGTATACAACTCCCCCTGTATCTGTATCTTCATAATAAACTATTATTTTCACTAACTCATCCTTTAATATTTACTAATATATACTAATATACATGAAATAAACATAAATTATTTAATTGAATTTACCAATAAAAACTTGTTTAGTTGTAGATTAATATATATTATTATATATTATTATGTCTAAGCTTGTAATATTAAGTATTACTTAATATGATAAATTGTACACTAATAGTAAATTAAGAAACAAAGAAAGGATATGACATGAAACACTTCTCATTAATCACCGTAGTTTTATTACCAGTACTTGCGAGTGGTATGAATATAACAGAGGCTGTACAAAAGTCAGTTAAAACACACCCTCAAATTGAAATGGTGAAAGAAAATCGTAATACGCAAAAAGAGTTGCTTACAAAAGTAAAGGCTGATTATCTTCCATCAATAGATTTATCGTATTCAGTTGGTCCAGAAGAGACGAGAACAATTGCAAATAGTAAGATAAAAGAGAATTTAACTCGTCAAGAAGCTTCGATAACATTATCTCAGAACATCTTTGCAGGTTTAAATACACTGTATGGAGTTGAACAGCAAGAGGCTCTTATTTTATCTGCTAACAATACTGTTAAAGAGAGTGCAAATGATTTAGCATTGGAAGCTACAACTTATTATTTAGATGTACTTAGAAATTATGAACTGTTTAAAATTGCTAAAGAGAATGTAGCAGTACATAAAAAATATCTTTCACAGATTCAACAAAAAGTAGATGCTGGTATTGGACGCAGTTCTGATTATAAGCAAACACTTTCTCGTTATGAAAGCGCTTTAAGCATTCAGTATTTATCAGAGCAAAATTATGATAACTCTATTTCAAGTTTCCAACGTATTCTGCCAGGTGCTGTAACTGCTTCAGATTTACAAAAACCAACCGTTGGTGCTGTACCGGCAGACAACTTAGAGGCTTTAGTTGACATTGCTTTACAAAACAATCCAACTATACATGTTTCAAGAGATGATATTAAAGTAGCCAGTGCAGCGCTTAAACGATCAGATTCACCTTATTACCCAAGAGTAGATGTTCTACTAGAGTCTCATTGGTATAAAAATATAAATGGTGTTTCTACAGATATAAGTAGTCCAAACCAAAGTGATTATGAATCTGAATCTGGAAAAAGTGCCTTAATAGTACTAAGCTATAACATCTTTAACGGTTTGGCTGATAAAGCTAATAAAGAAGCAAACCAACACAAACTGCTTAATAAAAACAGTACGCTTTCAGATGCAAAACGCTATATTAAAGCTTATACACAAATCGCGTGGCAAACATTTGAGTCGACAAAACTGCAACTTGTTCATATAGATAACAATATAGAAGCAACTGCTGATACAGTAGCTGACTATCTAAAAGAAAATGAGCTTGGAAGAAGAAGTATCGTTGATCTTTTAAATATTGAACTTGAATATAACAATGCTAGAAATCGTAAAGTTACAGCTGAGTATGATCGATTAGTTGCTTACTACCAAATTTTATCATACACTGGTAAAATATTAGAGGAGATGAATGTCATCATCGAATAATATGGCTAAAGACCCCCTCTTAGAATGCTTGGTGATTTTCACCAAGCTCTACAATCGTCCCTATAGCGCAGATGCTCTTGTTGCTGATCTTCCAATTCCTCCGGGTAGAGTTACTCCGAAACTTTTTTCACTTGGCTCTGATGGTTCAAAATCTGCTTTTCATCGTGCCGCAAAACGTGCAGGATTTAGCTCTAAATTAGTAAACTACTCATTTAGTGATATATCCCCTCTTCTTTTACCTGTTATCCTAGTTTTAAAAGGTGACAAAGAAAATGAAAAAGCATGTATCTTAACTGAAATAAGTCCAGATAGAAAGTATGCAAAAATTATTTTACCTGAAGTTGGCGAGGGCGAAAACTGGGTGGAAACAGAATTTCTAGAAGCTGAGTACGTAGATTTTGCATTTTTACTTAAACCTGAACATCACTTTAAAGATGCTCATAAGCGTATACTAAAGCATGAACAAAATCATTGGTTTTGGGGGACACTAGCTTACTCAAGAGGCATCTATATGGATGTTGTAATAGCCTCATTTTTAATAAATCTTTTTGTTATGGCGAGTCCAATTTTTACTTTAAATGTCTATGACAGAGTTGTACCAAATAATGCCATAGACACTTTATGGGTATTTGCTACCGGTATCGTTGTAATATATATATTTGATATAATTTTAAAATTTTTACGATCCTATTTTCTTGAAAATGCAGCTAAAAAAAGTGACATCATTATG
>DAOVJL010000223.1 GCA_030673275.1 Sulfurimonas sp. | reverse complement strand
GTAATATACGTATTTTTTGCGTTAATGAGTTTAACATCAATTGCAGGATTTTTGTATGAGCATAGTGCAGTTGCACTCTTCGTTGCAGGTAGTTTGAATTTAGTTTCTACATTTTTGAAAATCGGTGTTAGAAATCTTTTATCAGCTGAACTTTTAGCATCATCTTTAGTGGCTGATTTACACCTTATTCCGGCATTTATTTATTTAGAAGTTGTTGGGAATTTAGAGTCAGCTATTGCTTTAGCTATTGGTGCGTTAATTGCAAATCTTTTCTCTGTAGGACTTATCTATATAGAGAGTTCAAAAAATCGAGATGACTACTAAAGCTCATTATTAGTCCGTAAAAGGAACTAGTCCCTTTTACTTCGCTGGCGCCGCTGTGGCGACTTTTGTGCTAAAGCACTTATGCAGAAAATCACTAAATGATTTTCTGTAAAGCTAAACTCCTTTGGAGTTAGAAATTTTTTATAGGATATTTATTAAGTGGAATATAATGCGCAAAGTTTAGAAAAAGAGTGGCAAGAGTATTGGGCAAAAAACAGAAGTTTTGAGCCGGACGAAGATTTTACAAAAGAGAAAAAATATATTTTAAGTATGTTTCCGTTTCCAAGTGGAAGATTGCATATGGGTCATGTGCGTAATTATACCTTGAGTGATACTTTCGCAAGATACTACCGCCAACAAGGTTTTAATGTTCTTCATCCAATAGGATTCGATAGTTTCGGAATGCCGGCTGAAAATGCAGCAATCAAAAATGGTTCACATCCAAAAGGGTGGACTTACGACAATATTGACTACATGAAGGGTGAGTTTAAAACTCTTGGTTTCTCTTTTTCTAAAGAGCGTGAACTGGCAACAAGTGATGAACTGTATACTAAATTTGAGCAGGGTTTTATCATTGACATGTTTGAAAAGGGTCTTCTTTATCGTAAAAAAGGTCTTTTAAACTGGTGTCCGCATGATCAAACTGTTTTAGCTAATGAGCAGGTAGTTGATGGATGCTGTTGGAGATGTGATACTCCAATAGTTAAAAAAGATATGAATCAGTACTACTTTAAAATCACTCAGTATAGTGATGAGCTTTTGGATGATTTGAAAAAGCTTGAGGGTGGGTGGCCTAAACAAGTTCTTACTATGCAGGAGAACTGGATAGGCAAGTCAAATGGTTTGGAGTTTGATCTCTTTTTTGATGACATGTCACTTACAAAGTTAAACAATAAATTTAAATCATTTGATGTATTTACAACTCGTCCTGACACAATCTACGGAGTGTCTTATACTGCTCTAGCACCTGAGCATGAAATAGTAACTTACATGATTGAGAATAATCTTTTAAGTAATGAAGTGATAGCCGAGATTAAGAAGATGAAAAACACTTCATCAATTGACAGACAAAAAGAGAAATCTGGTATAGATTTAGGTCTACATGTAGTTCATCCTCTTACCGGTAAAAAAATTCCTGTATGGGTAGCTAATTTTGTTCTTATGGATTATGGAAGTGGTGCTGTTATGGCAGTTCCTGCTCATGATGAAAGAGACTTTGACTTTGCTAAGAAATATAACTTAGAGATAAATGCAGTCATTAAACCGTTTGAGGGTGAAGCTGATTCTGACAAAGCTTACACAGAAGTTGGAGAGCTGTTTAACTCTGGTGAGTTTGACGGTATGAACTCTAAAAAATCTCAATATAACATCATTAAGCATTTTGAAGAAAACAACATTGGTAAAAAAACAACCAACTACAAACTAAAAGATTGGGGAGTTTCACGTCAAAGATATTGGGGTGCACCGATTCCTTTTGTTCATTGTGATGATTGTGGAATTGTTATGGAGAAAAAAGAGAATCTTCCGGTTGCTCTTCCTGATGATGTTGAGATTACAGGTGAAGGTAACCCGCTTGAAAATCATCCGACTTGGAAGCACTGTTCATGTCCTTCTTGCGGTAAAGATGCAGTTCGTGAGACCGATACAATGGATACATTTGTAGAGTCTTCTTGGTACTTTTTACGATTTTGTGCATCGCCTGAAAATTGGGAAAAAGAAGCTTTTTCAGCAGAACAGATTAAATATTGGATGGGTGTTGACCATTATATTGGTGGGATTGAACACGCTATTTTACATCTTTTATATGCAAGGTTCTTTACTAAAGTTTTTCGTGATTTAGGTTACTTGGATTTTGATGAACCGTTTGACAAACTTCTTACTCAGGGAATGGTACTTAAAGATGGCGCTAAGATGTCTAAGTCAAAAGGTAACACAGTTGACCCTGATGCTTTAATAGAGAAATATGGTGCAGATACTGCAAGGCTTTTCATACTTTTTG
The DNA here is from genome assembly GCA_030673275.1 of Sulfurimonas sp. Classification (GTDB taxonomy): domain Bacteria; phylum Campylobacterota; class Campylobacteria; order Campylobacterales; family Sulfurimonadaceae; genus Sulfurimonas. Next base: position 651 of record DAOVJL010000223.1, on the reverse strand, counting down.
CAGCTCCACCTACTCAAGAGTTAGAATGGAATGACAGTGCTGTTGAGGGAGCTTATAAGTTTATAAAAAGATTTTTTGACAGAAGTTCAAATATTCTTAAAACAGACACTATCCCTACTATTGAGCACTCATCACTCTCTAAAGATGAAAAATTTGCAAGAAAGAAAGTGTATGAAGCATTAAAGAGAGCAGATGAAGTCTATAATGAGCGTTATACTTTCAATACTATGATTGCCGGTGTTATGGAGGCTATGAATGCTCTCAATACTCAAGATAACAGTGATGTGTGGAGTGAAGGCTACTGGATTTTATCTTCAATCATGGAGCCTGTTATTCCACATGTATGTTGGCAGATAAGCAGTGAATATTTTTCATTAAATAATTTGACATCTCAGAGAGTTTTAGAAGAGGTGTTTGTTGAAGACTCTGTAACACTTGGAGTTTCAATAAATGGTAAAAGAAGATGTGAGATAGAAGTTGCAATTGATGAGCCAAAAGATAGTATAATTGAGTTAGCTAAAGAAAAAGCAGAAAAGTGGCTTGAAGGTAAAACTATAGTTAAAGAGATTGTAGTTCCTAAAAAACTGGTTAACTTGGTAGTAAAAGGATAGTTTTGAAAAGATTATTAGATATTAAAAAAATTCTACTGCT
>DAOVJL010000095.1 GCA_030673275.1 Sulfurimonas sp. | reverse complement strand
TATTGTTGAACTCTTCTAGTTCATCAGTATTCTTTTTTATCTGTTCGCTGGCTGGATAAAATATAAATATGGCTTCTAGCAGCAATAGTATAATTGTAGCAATCAAAATTAACAGCTGAGTTTGTTCTAACTTACTTACTTTTAAATAATTTATATTTTCATATTTTTCTACAGCTTCTGAAAGTAAAGGAAGTAAAACTTGAGCATCTACAGATAGTTCTGCAACGAGTTTTTCACTAGGTTGTTTAATGTAAATATTAAATTTATTTAAAAAAGCATCTACTTTAATAGATAATTTTTTGCCATCATAGATAGTTTTTAGTTGGGGGCTGTTATGTTCTTCTACAAGATGATTATGTGAGTCTCTCATAAGTTTTATATTTTTTTCTAAAGTTAATCTATTTTTTTCAGACGTATCGTCTAGATATTTTAATCCAAGGAGTATTAAGTTTTGAGAGAGCATTCTTTGACGGCCACTAGTATTGATGACATCGACATCATCCTCTAACGAGTCGATTATATTTTCCACATTAATATATGCAAAAACTATAAATACTGCTACTAATAAAAGAGCTGGAATATATCTATTTCGAAGAGGAATATATTTATACCGCTTTTCACAACTCATCTTTGCCTCAATTTTTATACCAATTGTAACATAATTCAATACTATGTGAATTATAGGCTCAGATTGTAACGGTATAATTGCATTTATGAAACGAATCAAACAGTTAAACAGCGGTATAAAGTATATGCTTTTAGCATCATTTATATTTGCTATTATGGGAGCATTTGCAAAATTAGCATCGGAGCATATGAGCTCACTTGAGGTTGTTTTTTTTAGAAATATTTTTGGGGTAATTATAATAGGTTATGCTGTATATAAAAAGCCGATGATGCATCAAGGGGGAAAGCCTTTTTTACTTCTTTTTCGTGGTATGATGGGTTTTACCGCACTTCTTGCGTATTTTTACAATATTGCAAATATTCCTCTTGGTGATGCAGTTACCTTTTCTAAAACTGCTCCTATTTTTACAGCTATTTTCGCATGGCTTTTTTTAAAAGAGAAACTCTCACCTAGTGCATGGCTTGCTATATTTATAGGCTTTGGCGGGATACTGCTTATTACTCAGCCAACAGGTATCGGGTTTAGTAAATATGACATACTTGGAATCTTTAGTGGAGTGGGAGCGGCGCTCGCCTATACTTCTGTTAGAGAACTAAGACGTTACTACGATACAAGAGCGATAGTTCTCTCTTTTACTTTAGTTGGAACTATTGGTCCGATAATCCTTTTTCTTTTATCAAAATATTTCTACATGCGTGAACTTGACTTTATGCTGGGTGAGTTTATTATGCCAAATGGCATTGTATGGTTTTATGTAGTCGGTTTAGGAGTACTGGGAACACTCTCTCAGTATTTTATGACAAAGGCTTACGGAGAAACAAAGGCCGGAATTGTTGGAGCTGTAAGTTATTCAAATATAGTTTTTGCAATTTTAGTTGGACTGTTTCTTGGTGATTCGCTTCCAAGTATGATAACTACATGTGGAATTGCTTTAATCATTTTTGCTGGAATTATGGTGGCAAGAGCGAAGTAATTATAATAAGGTAATTTTAGATTAAAGCCATTATGATATAATCTCTCTCTATTTTTATATGGTATTTAAAAGGTAAATAATGATATTACTCACAGGACCTTGTGTTATCGAGAGTGAAGAAAATATTTTTAAAATAGCAAAATCTTTAGAGCAGTATCACGAAGATGATTCTATAGATTTTTATTTTAAAGCTAGTTTTGACAAGGCAAATCGTACATCTTTAGAGAGTTTTCGTGGACTCGGAATTGAAGAGGGACTTAGAATCCTTCAGAAAGTCAAGGATGATTTTGGATATAAAATTGTTACAGATGTACATGAGTCAACTCAAGTAGCGCAAGTTGCAGAGGTTGTGGATATGCTTCAAATACCGGCTTTTTTATGTCGTCAAACTGACCTGCTTGTAGCATGTGCGAAGACAAATAAAATTATAAATATTAAAAAAGGGCAGTTTTTAAGTGGTGATGCAATGGAGTATCCTGTTTTAAAAGTATTGCAGACTCGTGGATGCAATGAGGCAACTTACGAGAACTCTAAAAAGCATGGAGTATATCTTTGTGAGAGAGGAAACTCTTTTGGATACGGAAACATGGTTGTTGATATGAGAAACTTAGTTACTATGAGAAAGTTCGCACCGGTTATATTTGATGCAACTCACTCTGTTCAGATGCCAACTGCACAAGACGGCAAAACTGGCGGAGACAGCTCAATGGTTCCATACTTGGCAAAAGGTGCGGCAGCAGTTGGTGTAGACGGTTTCTTTATGGAAACACATTTTGATCCAAGTATTGCACTTAGTGATGGACCAAATATGGTAAAACTTGATGAGTTAGAAAAATTAATAGTTACAATAAAGAAAATAAGAGAGATTTAATCTCTCTCTTTTAGGAATGCTAACCAATGGCATTTTCCACGATGAGTGACCACAGCGGTCCAAGCGAAGTAAAAGGGACTTGTTCCTTTTACGGACAAATAATAGGGAAAAGGTTCCCTTGAATTTTATGAAATAAAATATAAGGAAAATAGATGAAGTTAGTAGAAGGTAAATTAAAAGTAATTAACGGAAAAAAAATAGCAATAGTTAGTACAAGATGGAATCACTTTATTGTTGATAGATTAGTTGAAGGTGCAGAGGATGCATTTAAACGTCATGGTGGAGAAGAGGCTGATTTGACACATGTACTAATCCCAGGAGCATTTGAGCTTCCAATGGTTGTTGATCAACTTTTAGCATCTGGTAAATATGATGCAGTGTGTGCTTTAGGTGCGGTTATCAGAGGTGCTACTCCTCACTTTGATTATGTTTCTGCTGAAGCTACAAAGGGAATAGCGACAATGAGTCTTAAGTATCAAAAACCGGTATCGTTTGGTCTTTTAACTACCGATACAATTGAGCAGGCAATTGAGAGAGCCGGTACAAAAGCAGGTAATAAAGGTTTTGAAGCTATGACTACTGTTATTGAGATGCTTGACCTTTACGAGGCTATATAAAAAGACACTAGTGTCGCGGGCTTTCTGCCGAAGAAAACCTAGTGTTAACGTAGGTAACGGAATTACTTTTGATACCGTGATAAAATAGATGAAGGGGTTCCCTTCATTTTATGAAGTAAAATTAAGGAGAATTGATGGCTACTAGACATCATGCAAGAATGGCCGTTGTAAGCCTTTTATATGCTTATGATTTAGGAAATGGAAATATAGCTGAGCATACAGATGAGATTTTAGAAGAGAAGAAGATTCGTAATAAACAAAAAGATTTCGCATTGGGTCTTTTTGATGGTGTTATGCAAAATCTTGAAGCTTGCGATAAGGCGATTATTGATCATTTAAAAGATTGGGATTTTGAAAGACTAGGAAGTATTGAGCGCGCTACTCTTAGGCTAGCGACTTTCGAAATACTTTTTGGAGAGCTTGATTCTGCCGTTGTAATAAATGAAGCAGTTGAAATCACTAAAGCATTTGGTACAGAGCAGTCACCTAAATTTATTAACGGTGTTCTTGATGCAATAAGTAAAGATAAACCAGAGTAGTCTATGATAAAAAAAGTTATTTTATTTCTATTTTTTACCTCTTTAGCTTTTAGTGCAAACCAGTGTATTGTTTGCCATAAAGGTATAGAAGATATCAGGGACAGAGACTCCGGTATGATGAAAGAGATACTTAAGATCGCAGAGAAGGCTGGACATAAAGGCAATGACTGTATTGTATGTCATGGCGGTAATCCGAAATCTAAAAGTAAAAAATATGCTCACAATGGCACAGTAAAATACTTTAAAGAGAACAAAGGTCCTAAGAATTATTATCCGGCACCGGGAAGTTCATGGATAAATGAAAATACATGTGGGATGTGTCACCCAAATCAGGTCGGCGCTCAGATGAACTCACTTATGATGACAGAGCAGGGTAAGATTCAAGGTGCAATGTGGAGTTTCGGCGGTAAAGAGGGGTATCAACATACCGCAGGTAACTATGATACTAAAAACCCTGACTCTCCAGATAAAAGACTTGGAACAGATGTATATAAAAAATACATGCAAAAACTCGCCAAAATGGAGCCACAAGCTTTTCCAGAGGAGATGCATGAACTTCCAGATGCACCGACTGTAGAAGAGATTCATAAAGATCCATCTTTGGCTGTATATACTTATCTTCGCCAAGAGTGTCTGAGATGTCATACCGGCTCAAAAGGTAGACAAAAAAGAGGTGATTTTAGAGGAATAGGGTGTTCATCTTGTCATATTCCATATTCAAACGAGGGATATTACGAGGGTAAAGATAAAAAAACTTCTAAAAAACAGGGGCATCTTCTAACTCATCAGATTCAAAGTTCACGTAAAGTAAAAGTTCAAATAAATGATATAAATTATTCTGGAGTTCCGGTTGAAACATGTTCTACATGTCATAACCGCGGTAAAAGAATAGGGGTTTCATATCAAGGTTTAATGGAGACAGAGTATCAGTCGACTTTTGACAGTGAGGGAAATGCTCAACCAAAACTTCACACAAAAAGATACCTTCACATGCAAGAGGATGTTCATTATCAAAAAGGGATGTTATGTCAAGATTGCCATACATCAAATGATCTTCATGGTGATGGTTTCTTAGGTGGAGCAAATGCTGCTGCTGTTGAGGTTGAGTGTCAAGATTGTCATGGAACAACTAAAAGATATCCTTGGGAACTTCCTATCGGTTATTCTGATGAGTTTAACACAACAGAAGCAACAGGTGAAGCCAGAGGTGTTGCACAGGATTTAGAAGAGTATCTAAAGCAGGGGTATGTACCCGATAAAGAAGATGGTTATATTTTAACAGCTAGAGGAAATCCACTTCCAAAGGCTGTTAAAAAGGGCAATAAGATTATTATGTATCTAGCTTCAGGGAAAAATATAGAGTTAAAACCATTAAAACTTTTAAAAGAGACCGAAGAACTTTCTCCAGCTGGACTACTTTCTATGGATACAATAGGGGTTCATAACTCCAGAATGGAGTGCTATGCCTGCCATGCAACTTGGGCACCACAGTGTTATGGTTGTCATGTAAAAATTGATTACTCCGACGGTAAGAAAAATATTGATTATGTACAAGCTTCTCATGATCAAGATAAACATGGCACAACAGGTGGAATGCGTGATTTGAAGAAATATTTAGTTCCTGGTAAAGTTACTGAAACAAGAGGTTATCTTCGTTGGGAAGATCCGGCACTATCGCAAAATGGCGAAGGTCGAGTAAGTCCAACAGTCCCGGGTTGTCAAACTACGATTACGGTTATTGGTAAGGATGGAAAAGCACTTCTTCAAAATCATATCTTCAAGATTCCAAATGTAGAGGGAGCAGGCGAAGCGGGGCAAAATGCAATTGATATGGCACCAATTCAGCCTCATACAATTCAAAAAGTAGCTCGTACATGTGAATCATGTCATGCAAGTGATAAAGCTTTAGGACTTGGCGTTGGTGGTGGAAAACTAAATG
>DAOVJL010000246.1 GCA_030673275.1 Sulfurimonas sp. | reverse complement strand
TTTTAAGAAAGTTCATACAAGAACCTTTATCTACTCGAGTAGATTTTAAACCTCAAAGTAGTATAAAAACTACTTCTGAGGGAGAACATACATGTTGTAGTAACGACCTTCAAATTTAGGTGGCTTTTCCATAGTTCCTATATCTTCAACCATTGGCCAAACTCTTAAAAGAACTTCTTTTCCTGCTTCTGGATTAGCCATTTCACGACCTCTTAAGAATACACGAAATTTTACATGATATCCTTTTTCTAAGAACTCTCTTGCATGCTTAACTTTGTAGGCTACATCATTTTCAGCAATTTTAACAGATAATTTAATCTCTTTTACAACGATTCTAACCTGATTTTTTCTTTGCTCTTTTTGTTTTTTTTCTTCTTGGTATCTGTATTTACCGTAGTCCATGATCTTAGCAACTGGTGGTTTTGCATCTGGAGCGATTAAAACTAAATCTAAACCTAATTCATTTGCCTTTTCCATTGCTTCATCAGTAGAAACAATTCCTAAAGGTTCTGCTCCATCTACATTACAACGCAGTTCATCAACACGGATATCGTCATTCATTATGACACGGTCTTTTTTACTCAAAAATTTACCTCATTTATTTTAGTTTGTATAAGCTTTAAGAATTCCTCTTCGCTTAAATTATATTGTTCTCTGGTTCTTCTATCGCGGATTGCAACAGTTTTACCTTCAACCTCTTCATCACCTATGATAACAAGCATAGGAACTCTTGTTTTTTCTGCTGTTCTGATTCTTTTGTTTAAAGAATCATTTTTAGAATATATCTCACTATCGGCATTTATATCGATAAGTTTATCTGCCAATTCCTTAGCGTACTCATGGTGAGTATCGGCAATTGGAACTATCGCAACTTGCGTTGGAGCGATAAACATTGGAAATTCTCCAGCATAATGTTCCGTTAATATACCAATAAAACGCTCAAACGAACCTAAAATTGCTCTGTGAATCATTACTGGCTGAATTTTGTCATTATCTTCGCCATTGTATTCAAGAGCAAAACGTTCAGGTAGATTAAAGTCTAACTGAATCGTTCCACACTGCCATTCACGCCCGATTGCATCAGTTATTTTAATGTCAATTTTTGGACCATAAAAAGCTCCACCACCCTCATCAATTTCATAAGGAAGGCTATTTTTTTCCATTGCATTTTTAAGTGCCTGTGTAGAAACTTCCCACACTTCATCATTTCCAACAGCTTTTTCAGGTTTTGTTGAGATCATCATCTTATAATCAAACTCAAATGTTGACATTATTTTATCAACAAAATCAACAACTTCAATAATCTGCTCTTCGATTTGCTCTGTTGTACAAAAGATATGTGCATCATCCTGAGTAAACTCACGAACTCTAAACAGACCATGTAAAGCACCTGTAAATTCATGACGGTGAACTACACCATACTCAAAATATTTTATTGGTAAATCACGATAAGAGTGTAATTCATCTTCATATACTTTAATATGACCAACACAGTTCATAGGTTTAATACCGAACTCAACATCATCAATCGTTGAGAAGTACATGTTCTCGCCATAATTTTGATAGTGACCTGAAGTTCTCCAAAGATCACTCTTAAGCATTTCAGGTCCACGAACCGGTTCATAACCACGCTTTCTGTGTGCTTTAAAAAGTAAACTCTCTAATCTTGCACGAAGTCTTCCACCGGCCGGAAGCCAGATTGGAAAACCAGCTCCAACTTCCTCACGGAAAGTAAAAAGCTTCATCTCGCCACCAATTTTTCTATGGTCACGTTTTTCAGCTTCGTGCAACATAGTCATATGGTTTTTAAGAGACTCTTTATCTGCGAAAGCTATACCGTATATACGAGTAAGCATCTCATTTTTAGAGTCACCGCCAAGATAAGCACCAGATAATTTTGTTAATTTAAAATATCTGATAAGACCTATGTTTGGCAGGTGTGGTCCACGACATAAATCTTCAAACTCACCTTGCTTATAAATAGAAACTGTGTCATCTGGAATTCTCTCCATAACAGCAAGCTTTAGATGATCATCTTTAAACTTTTCCTTTGCCTCATCCATAGAGATCTCATATTTCTCGATTGGATACTTTTTCTTGGCAAAAGATAGCATCTGCTTCTCAATTTTCTTTAAATCACCTTCACCAACTTCTGATTCAGTTTTAAAGTCATAGTAAAAACCCTCTTTTACAGTTGGTCCTACATAAAACTTTGCATCTGGATAAAGAGACTTTACAGCCTGAGCCATAAGGTGTGCAGTTGAATGACGAAGTACTTCTAAGGAGTCCTCTGAGTTATCAAGATGAATCTGCTCACCCTCAAATCCCAACTCCTCAGCAGTTTGCAGGTCAATGATTTCATTATTATGTTTTATTGCGATTGCGTTCACTTATAATATTCCTATATTTTATAATTCAGTTTTTAAAACAGCACCACTTGATGCGTTTGAAACTAATAATTGGTAGCGTTTAAGCCATTTAGATTTAACCTCATTTTTATGAGGTCTCCATGCAGCTTTTCTTTTTGCTAGAATTTCTTCACTAACATTTAGTTGTAAAAGATGCTTATCTGTGTCTAGTTCAATTTCATCACCATCTTCAATCATTGCAATCAAACCACCCTCTGCAGCTTCAGGAGAAACATGACCAATAGATGCACCCTT
>DAOVJL010000206.1 GCA_030673275.1 Sulfurimonas sp. | reverse complement strand
TTACATTCCAGGAATTCGAGGTACTTTATTTAGTTTTGATAATTTATAGTATTTACCCCATGCTTTTTTAAGCCAGTGACCTATAATAGGCATTGGTATCATCATAGCTTTTGTGCTGTCTCTATATATGAATGAGGCGCCATTGCCGCTATCCATTACACATAAAATATTTATATGTTCTTGGTATCCTTTGAAATCTGATAAGCCTTTATCTTCTTGCTCAATGTTGAATGCCACATTTCTTGACATAACTTCGGCAATATGCCCTTGTTTTGCTCTCCAGTCAGCCCCTTGCAGTGCTGCTATATCTCCAACTGCATAGATATTGTTTGGCATGTCTTTAGCTTCAAATTTCACACGGCAGAAATTATCAATACTTACAAAACCCGCTTCATTGGTTGGCAAGTCTGAATCTTTCACGACTTCATGACCATCTCCGGCAGGTATAAACATAGTAAAATCAGATTCAAGCTTTGAATCATCCTCAAATCTAATACCATCTTCTTCAAACTCTTTGATTTTTTTACCATAATGTTGATTAATTTTTAAGGATTTAAAAAACTTACCCATCATTTTAAGAGCTTTTGGACCCATTCTTTTTCCAGGTTCCGGCATTGGTGCAAAGAATGTTAGCTCAAAGTTGTCTCTTATCCCTTTTTCCTTTAACATGTTATGAACATTAAACAGCAGTTCAAAGCCAGGACCGCCACGAACCGCAGATGTATCTTTTGGGTTGCCACCAAAACCAAAACATATTTTACCTTGACCCTTAGCTACCAAGCTATCTAGCACTTTTTTTATTTGAAGTGATTGCTCAGGAACACCACAGATTGAGAGTGTATTTTCAATCCCTTTGTGTTTCATCTTTGAGGCACCCATAGCCAGTATTACATATGAAAAATCTTTTAAAATTTCCCCGCTCTTTAGCGTATAAGAGTTGTTTTTAGCATCTATTTTAGAAATACTATCTACAATAAGATTAAATTTATGGATATCTCGAAGTTCGTTTAAATCTATACAAGTATCTGAAAATTTGGCTTTGCCTGTTGGAATCCAAATAGAAGTTGGGTATATGTAAAGATAGTCTCTGTCACTAACTAGTGTAACATCGTAATTAGCCTTTTTTAAATATATTGCAGCTTCAATACCGGCAAAACCGCCACCTAGGATTAGCACACTCTTCATAAACTTTCTCTCATAAATAAATTGAATAAGTAATATTACTATACATAATGTTAATTTATGGTTAAAAGCTATATATGTTATTAAGTGTATATTAGATAACATCTATTTTGCTCAAAATTTACACTAAAGTTTATAAAAATGATACAAAAAATTAAAAAATACTCCACTACAAACACATTAGTAATTTTAGGAATTATTCTTGGTGTTGCTTTTGGAAGTTTACTGCCGGAATTAGCACTAAAGCAACAGGTAATAGGACAAATTTTTATCAGCTTTTTAAAAATGTTGGTTGTACCATTGGTATTTTGTAGTATTTATATTGCAATTATGGGGTTAGGCAGTTTGAATGATTTAAAAACTATAGGTTTAAGGACTATTAGTCTCTATCTTCTAACTACTGCTTTAGCAGTTTTTTTAGCAATAATTGTTATGAATATAGTGCCAATAGGAGAGCCTGTCTCTGCTGAAGGTTTACAATATGCAAAGGCTTCGACAATAGCACCGTTTTCATTTCAGGCAATGATACTTAGTTTTATACCTACAAATATTTTCAATGCATTAAGTAATGGTTCTATGATGCAAATTATTGTTTTTGCTATTTTATTCGCAGTTGCGTCTATGTATTTACATGTAGATAGACAGGAGTTAATGCTGGATTTCTTTACAGCTGTTACCAATGCAATGCTTACAATGGCAGAGTGGGTTATTAAGCTGACACCGATTGGTGTATTTAGTTTGATATCTTATGTTATTGCTGATCAGGGTGTAGATGTTGTTATTGGATTATGGAAGTATGTATTAATGGTTTTAATTGTTCTTTTGCTTCATGCTCTTATAACGCTTCCTACGGTTTTAGCTATTTTTGGCAGGGTAAATCCTTTTAAATATTTAAGTTCTATTCGTGAAGCACCAATTATGGCCTTTTCTACTGCATCAAGTGCAGCAACTTTGCCGGTTTCGATGCGTATTGTTGAAGATGTGGGCGGTGTTAGCAAGAAACATGCATCATTTGTTCTTCCTTTGGGTGCTACCGTTTCAATGGATGGTACAGCTGCTTATCTCACAATTGCAGTTTTGTATATCTCACATTTAGCCGGTGTAGATTTGAGTTTTATGGATCAAGTGCTTTTAGGAGTGACTGTTGTTGCGCTTAGTGTTGGTGTGGCTGCACTGCCTAGTGCTTCTTTAGTTATGATGGTAGTTATTTTAAATCAAATAGGTCTGCCGGTGGAATATATTGCACTGATAGTTGCAGTAGATAGAATTTTAGATATGGCTAGAACATCTTTAAATGTTACTTCAGATTTAGTTGTTGTAAAAATTATTGACCAAATACAAAAACGCCAAAACTAAAAGAATGTATAATGTCTTCATAAATTCTTACAAGGATAAAGATGTTTAAGTATATAGTAGTTGGATTTTTTATGTTGTTAAACTTACAAGCAAGCAGCAGTGATGCATTAAAAGCTTTTAAAAATAAAGATTATGCAAAAGCATTTAAATTGTACGAAAAAAGTGCAAAGAGTGGTGATACTAAAGCTCAAAGTGCACTTAGTTATCTTTACTCAAATGGTTTGGGAACAAAGCAAGATTCTAGCAAAGCAATCTATTGGTTAGAAAAAGCAGCAGAGGGCTCTAATCATACAGCTCAATATGATTTAGGTATGATGTATCTGAGTGGATATAATGTTACTAAAGACAGTGCAAAAGCGTTTGAGTTACTAACTAAAGCATCAGATGCCAATAATCCAAATGCTCAGTATAATTTAGCACTGATGTATTACAATGGTGATATAACAGATCAAAATGTAACAAAAACAGCAGAGCTGTTAGAGAGCGCTGCCATACAGGGTCATCAAGGTGCACAAGAAAATATTGGTCGTATATATATGCAACTTATTAAATTTGATAAAGCGTCTACATGGTTAGAAAAGAATGCTCTAAATGGTGATGA
>DAOVJL010000132.1 GCA_030673275.1 Sulfurimonas sp. | reverse complement strand
GCCAATGAACCGGCTAAATATACTTCAAAATCTTCAGACCTGTACTTCTGTGCAATTTCATTTGCACGACTTGCCATCTCACTTTTAGACTTATCAGTTAAAAATGCTAACTCCTCTTGTGAGCTTGACTCATCAGAAAAACCTTCAAGTTCGTCACCGCCTGCACCCTCTTCATAAGCACTTGGCTCTATAATAATAGTTGTCAAAGTCATATCATCATTAAACAGAAGATTTCTGTATAAATCACTTTTTAGAGCTAAATCTTTAATGCGTTTTAACTCAGTTTTATCTTTTGGCCAATTTTCAAAAAGGTCTTCAACTATAAGCTCATCGCCCTCACCTCTTGTATTTCTTGCGTTTATCAGTGAGTTTATATCATTAAGGTGTGGGGTGTTGTTTTTCAGGTCTACATGTAGCTCTTTTAGCTTCTCTAAAAACTTTATGTCAAAGATATTCTTAGTTTTAACAGCAAGCAGAATCATCTCATCCTGACCAAACTGTTTTTTAAACTCTTCATATCTAATCAGGGCAGGATCTTCTTTATGTAAAAAGCCTTCTGTAGATGTATCAATGGTTATTTGCGGTACATTTGAAATAATTCCAAAGCTTATTGCTAAAATAATTAAGATAATTTTTTTAGGATGTAAAGCGATGGTAATACCCATCGCCTCTAAGAACGATTCTGTTTTAGTTCGCCAGTTCATCATACTCCTTGCTTTTTATAGCAGTTTATTAAAAATTTGTGGATAAATTGTGAAAATATTAAATCTAGTCCTCTTCTACAAATCCAAAATCTTCCTCTTCACTACCTTTTTGAGCCTCTAGAATATCATCAATAAGCTCTTTACACTCATCTTCATCAATATCACCACTCTCTATATCTTCTAAAACATCTTGCAAGTCAGACTTAAATTCACGAAGCTCTTCTATCTCCTCTTTTGCATCATCAGTCGCTTCTTTATTATCAGCAATCTCTTCAAAAATCTCATCTAACCTTTCATCAAGATCAGGGATGACGGTTTTTGTAAGCAATTCTTCTAATTTTTGTGCATAAGACATATTTGTTTTCCTTAAATAATTTACAATATAATACTAAAAAATTATAAACTGGTAGATACAAATGAATTTTTATGCACTAATAATTGGAACTGAGATTTTAAATGGTCGCAGAGTTGATAAACACTTTGAGTTTTTAAAAAATGAACTTGGCAAGTATGGACATGAGCTTTACGCTTCTTTTACCATTAAAGATGATGAAGAACTCATAAAAAACACCTATAAACTCATAAAAGATGATGAAAAATCTGTTATGTTTTCATTTGGCGGTATAGGTTCAACTCCTGATGACTTAACAAGAGCTATTGCTGCAGAAATATTTACCTCCAAACCACTGCAAAGACATGAAAAATTTAAGCAAGACATTATAGATAGATTTGGTGACGCGGCATATCCGCACAGAATTCACATGTCGGATTTACCGCAAAACTCTGACCTGCTATTTAACCCAGTCAATAACATGTCAGGTTTTTCATTGCAGGATAAATACTTTTTTGTTCCTGGTTTTCCACAAATGGCGCACCCTATGCTAAGCTCAGTTATAGAAAAATTCTTTGGTCAAAAAGTTGAAAAGTATAGACTAACCCTAATTGCTAAAACAGGTGAAAACACTCTTGTTTCGGTAATGAAAGAGATTCCATCAGATATTGAATTTTCATCTTTACCGATGCTAAACAAGAAAGATGCTTCTGTTGAAATTTCACTATGCTCTACAAATAAATTACATGTAGAAAAGAATTTTAGGCTTTTTACAGAGTACTTAGAGAAACAACAAATACCGTTTGATTTAATTTAATTTTCTACATGTCGATATTTACGTCATAAGTAAAAATCAAGGAAATACATCATGATAGTTTGGTTATTGGCATTATTATTGCTTTCTCTGTCTATATATATTGTTTATAGAGTCTTCTTTTTTCCTAAAAAACGAGAGGATGTTGATATAAATCATCACTATACATTTAAAATATAAAAGGCAATAAATGGCTTTTACCAGAAATAATCATGTATTTAAAGGGCACAGAACACTGCTTGGAGCTAAGTTCGTTACATACGGAGAGCTTGAACTTCCAACAAAACACGACTTATATTCTCAATCGAGAAACGGATTTGACTGGGGACATGCTGGTCCTGCCGCAAAACAGCTGGCTTTTTCTATATTATATCAACTGAGCGATAAAGATTTTGCCGAGCAAAATACTTCTAACTTTACAAATGAGGTTATAAAAAAATTCAACTCTAGAGATTGGACTTTATCAGCCTCTAAAGTCCTCTCTTGGATAAAAGACAATACGCAAGAGAAGATAGAAGAAAAAGAACCAGAAAAGATACTGGTATTGCAATCACAAAAACCTGCAAAAAAACAAAGAGTAAAACCAAAAACAAATGTAGTTAAAGAGATTTGCAAAGAATTAAATATAACACAGAAGAATCTTGCAAGCATCTTGGAGATTCCGGAGGGAACAGTAAGCAGCTGGGCTGTTAAAAATGAGATTCCAAGGCTTGGAAAAAAAGCTATAGAATTTTATATAGAAAAAGAAAAAAATCAACAAATAGTAGATAGCTATAAAAGCTTTGTAAAACTACTTAATGTTTCTTAATTAAAGAGTCGCGATGAAACCAAAAGATGAAATTACAAGAAGTTTATTAATTGATAGAAAAACTTGGAATGACGCTATGCAATACTCAAGAGGCAGATATAAAATGAGTCTCAGTAAGGTTGTTGAGGCACTTCTTCAAGAGTGGCTGGACAAAGAGAAGCGTAAACCGCTTGATAATGAGAAACAGGGTAAATTTTTCGATTAGAATTTACCCTGCTGTAAAAACTATTTACCGCTGTAGTTAGCGCCGGTTATTCCCCCATGCATATTTACAAAAATATAGATAATTTGTTTTGTGCTATCTTCAATCTTTTTATTTTGAAAACTTGTAACCCACTCCATACTGTTTTTAAATTTTTTCTTTTCTATATTTAAAACAGATGCTTTCAACCAACTTTTATCTATTTTGCCAACATTAACTAATTTTTCAATCCTCTTAGTTGCTTTTTCTTTAGCAACCACTTTAGTAACCTCTGCATGTGAATGCCCTTCGTGACCTGCCCCTGCATATAGTGGATTAACTCCACAAGCCAATACTGCTGTTATAACTACCGTCTTAATAAATTTTTTCATTGTTTTCCTTTTTATAGTTCATCATGTTGATAACTGTTTTGTTTAGCTTCATCCATATCTAAATGAATATGGTGATGAGCATCCCTATTAAATCCAAACTCTTCTTCATGTGTTGTATGTAAATACCCATGTAATTGCATTAAGAGTAACATAAAACCGGCAAACATCAGTGCATGATTCGTAATTTTACTAAATTTAGCAAAAGATGCTAACTTTCTCCACCTGCTTAATACTATGAGCATAACAGATAAAGCTATAATTTGTCCTAGTTCAACTCCTACGTTAAATGAGATGATTTTCATTAACATGTCAAAGTTTTGCTCACCTAATGGCAACTGCTGCAATCTTGTAGAAAGACCAAATCCATGTATAAGTCCAAAAAGAAGAACCATAACAAGTAAATTTGGCGACTTTACTCCAAGATAATTTTGAAATCCTTTATTGTTATCGAAAGCTTTATAGATAACACTCAGCGCGATAACCGCATCTATCAAATAGTAATTTGCATTGATACTCATAAAAGTAGCAAAGATTAATGTTATTGAGTGTCCAATAGTAAATATACTCACAAACTTAATAATGTCTCTGGTGGTAGTTAAAAAGAATATAACCCCAAATAGAAATAACAGGTGGTCATATCCAGTTAACATGTGTGTAGCACCCAGCCATATATATCGAAGGTTCCCACCATCAATCATCGCTTGCATATCTGATGCTGAAATACCATGTGCGAAAGCAGCGGTATTTAGTAAAAGAAATGAAGCTAATATAAAAATTATTTTCATTTTATTCCTTGATAAAAGTATTGATTTAATGTAAATGAATTATAAAGTTATACTATTGGGGGACGGAAAATAGATTTTAATACAGGGTTGGAGATGAAGTATTTAGTTTCTGTATACTTTTCTTTTGAATATAAAATCATACATTCTTTAGTATCGTTTGATTGTAAAAAAAAGTCTAATAAGTTAATATTTGTTTGAGCATGACTGTGGCTATGTTGATGATTTGAACTATTATGGGAATGATAATGTACATGAACATGTTTCTGTTCTTCAACAAAACTTTTTGTTGCATACAAACTACTGCCCATTAAATGCAAAGCAATAAGAATAATCATAATATATTTTTTCATACTATAATTATAGCTAAATATATTATCTGGCATAGTTGATATTTTTAGGACTGTTTTCATCATAATCAAGCAGTTCTAAAATACTTTTTTTATTCATTTTTCTTGCAAAATCTATGACACTTATCCCTTTTGAATCAACAGCATTTTTATCCGCTCCT
>DAOVJL010000186.1 GCA_030673275.1 Sulfurimonas sp. | reverse complement strand
GCTACATGTAGTGTTGGTTTGCCACGACGAAGAGGTGAATTATCCATAGCCGGCAAATCATCATGAATAAGGGAGTATGTATGTAAAAGCTCAATTGCATAAGCTGCATGCATTGCACCATCAAGCATAAGAGTGTTATATGATTTTACTACACCAAGAAGAAGTGCGGGGCGAAATCTCTTTCCACCTGCGATTAACATCTTCTGTAAGGCTTCTTCATAAGTAGGATGAATACTTTTAGAAACTGGCAAGTTGTCACATAAAAAATTCTCAAAATTTTGCATATGAAATTCTATTATCTTTGTAGTTAAATGATGATTAAATTTTTAAACATTTTTAGTATTACTTTGTGCAATTAAAAACTTTTCCATCTCATCCGCCGGCACAGGTTTGGCATATAAATATCCCTGAATATTTACACATTCATTTTCAACTAGAAAAGTTTTTTGCTCCTCGGTTTCAACACCCTCCGCAATAACACTTAAATTAAGACTTTTTGCAAGTGCTATAATAGCTTTAGTAATTGACATGTCATCTTCATCATGAGGTATATCACTAATAAAAGATTGATCGATTTTGAGTTTATCTATTGGGAGACGCTTAAGATAGGAGAGCGATGAATATCCTGTTCCAAAATCATCGATGGCTATTTCAATATTCATATCACTTATCTCTGTTAATTTAGCAATGGCATTTTCCGGATGTGTCATTATTTGACTCTCAGTTACTTCAAGTTCAAGCCACTCTGCTTTATAATTAGTCTCTTTTATGAGATTATCTACTACATCAATAAAATCTTTTTGATGTAGTTGCTTAATTGCAAGATTAAGCGCTAAAACTCCAGGGTTTAATCCTTCTTCATACCACTTTGAAATCTGATTCATAGCAGTTCTCATCACCCATTTATCTAACTCAATAATGAGTCCTGTTTCTTCGGCAAGAGGAATAAATTCTGAAGGAGGCATCAAACCCTTTGTAGGGTGTTGCCATCTAACCAGAGCTTCCATTCCTATTAGTTCATCATTACTTCCGTTCATCTGTGGCTGATAATGCAAAACAAATTCCCCATTTTGAAGGGCCTTCCTCATATTAGATTCCATAAGCACTTTACTTAATGCTAACGCTGTCATCTCTGCTGAATAAAATTGAAAATTGCTTCTTCCTTCATCTTTGGCTTTATACATCGCATTATCAGCATACATTAAAAGTTCATTACCATTCGCACCATCTTTAGGATATAAACTTATACCTATACTGGCTGAAACATAAAGAGTATGTTCGTCTATATATACCGGTTGGGCTGCTATCTTAATAATTTTTTCTGCTAATAGTGCTGCATTATCTCCTTTTTCTAACTCTTGCATTAAAACAGTAAATTCATCACCTCCCAAACGAGCCAAAGTATCCTCTTTACGCATTACAGATTGCAGTCTTGTGGCTATTACTTGAAGAACTCTATCTCCTGTTCTATGACCCAAAGAATCATTAATTTGTTTAAACCTGTCTAAATCTATAAACAGAACTGCAAACTCATTTTTATGTCTAGTAGCCATTTTAATAGATTGAGATAATCTATCATTAAATAATACTCGATTTGGAAGTCCTGTTAGTGAGTCATGATTGGCTCTATAGTGTAATACTCTCTTCTGTTCAAGCAACTCTTGCTGCATCTTTTTTTGGATAGATATATCTCTCCAAGTAACATGTATAATATCTCTATCTACTAAAGAAATTGGTGTTAATGTAACATCAACCCAGAACTCATCTCTATTTGCTCTAGTATGTATCCATTCAAAATTATTAACACCTTTATCTACTGCTATATTTATCATTCTTTCAGATTTCTCTATAGATGATGAACCATCAGGTTGAAACTCTGGTGATAATTCTGAGGGATGCTTATTAAGAAACTCTTTCTTTGAATCATAACGCAGCATTTTTATAACTGCCTCATTACATTGAACAAATTTACTGTTTTCTAAAATCAAAATACCATCTGAAGCTTTTTCAAACAGAGTTTCAAAAGCTTTATTTTGTTTTTGAACTTCTGTTTCCAAATTCTCATTCAAATATTTCAAATCTTTTGTTTTTTCATCAACTTCTATCTGTAAAAAAAGACGCTGCTTTATATTATTGTAAATAATCAAACTCATTATCACCAGAAAAATAAAAGAAATTATATTTACCCTCATATACTCTTTAAAAATATTTTTTAGATAAACGCTCTCTTTATATGAAACCAGATAAGCTACAGTCCGCTTCTCTTTAATATTTTTTATTGGTAAAAAGGCTATTACTTTACCTCTGTCGTGTAAAGCAAATGAACCATTGTGTCTAATATTTTCAGCAATATCTTCTTTTAATCTCTCATTTAAAAAAATTTCTACTTCGGAAAAATTTTTTTCTTCATGAGTATGGGCATTTGTCACACTAAATAAAAAATCCTTATGTTCAAGACTCTGAATATACTTTACCCTTTCCTGTGCTTTGTAAATATTAGCTTCAAAAATACTTTTATTTAAAATAAAGTGTGTTTCTATATTATGAAGTGTTGTCATATTATCTTGTAAGACTTCAGACGAAAAAGCAATATCCACACTTCCTAGATACTCACCATTGTAATATAATGGATATATATTACGAAAGGCATGTGATATTTTTCCTTGTTCAAACCCTCTAGTTGGTTTTTTATTGGAATTAACATAAGTAAAGCTGTAGCGGATTTTCGACAAATCATCACCAAATTTATTTGGTTTATGTACCCTTAAAAATGTTTTATTGTCTTCAAATGAAAATAGTGTAATAACTACACCTATTTTTTTTAAGCGCTCAAAATGTGGTTTCATTCTTTTGTATAAAGTTTCACGAATTACCGCACGCTCAGATTCATCTTTAGAATATTTTGCTTTATATAATAATTTAAGTATTTTTGATTCATTTATAACGGTGCTATACATACCGTTAGAAATTATCTTAAAACGGTTTACACTAACTTTATAGTTATTCTCAAGATAATTAATTTGTTGAGTTAATACATTTTGAATACGACTTTCTATATCTTTAGTTGTAGTCAGATACACAACACTAAAAACAAATAAGAAAGAAACAAAAATAATAACTCTAACTACTGTTAACGAAGGTGTCATTTTAGCCCTTAACACAACAAATACAAAAAAACAATGTTTTAAAATATGATTATTCAACTAAATGATACTAAAATAAGTATTATTAATCACTTAATATCTAATGGTAAAAGTTGCTATTTAGTTAACTAATTCACAGTTACAAAAAATTGAAATTGATCTC
>DAOVJL010000047.1 GCA_030673275.1 Sulfurimonas sp. | reverse complement strand
ATCCGCTTTTTAAGAACTTGGATGAAGAGCATTATCTTTATTTTGTACACACATATCATGTAAATTGTGCTAATAAAGATGACATTATAGGTCGTACATTTTATGGCTATGAATTTACATCAGCTGTAGCTCACGATAATGTTATGGGGATTCAGCCACACCCGGAAAAAAGCCATGAAAATGGTTTGCATATTTTAGAAAATTTCATAAAACTGTAAATAAAATTTAGAATAAGAGCACCTAGGTGCGAGAGCTTCACGCTGAGTGAAACCTAGTGTTAACGTAGGCAGCGGAATTACTTCCGATGCTGTAAATAATAAATGAAGAGGTTCCCTTCATTTTATGAAATAAAATTAAGGATAATATATAATGACACTTTACCCCGCAATTGATTTAAAAGATGGAAAAGCAGTTAGACTTACAAAGGGTCTAATGGATAGTGCAAAAATATACTCAGATGAGCCTTGGACTCTTGTAAAAAAGTTTGAAGAGATGGGTGCAGAGTGGGTGCACTTAGTTGATTTAAACGGTGCTTTTGCAGGTGAACCTAAGAATTTAGAACAAATTATAAAAATCAGAGAAAACTGTAAAGTTAAGCTTGAGCTTGGCGGTGGAATTCGTGATGAAGCGACTATTAAAAAGATGCTTGAAATCGGAATAGACAGAATTATATTAGGTTCAATTGCTGTTAAAGATTCTCAGTTTGTTAAAGATATGGCTGCAAAGTACCCAATAGCAGTCGGTATTGACGCAATAGACGGTTATGTAGCAGTTGAAGGCTGGGGTGAGGTTAGTAGTATGAGAGCAACTGATTTAGCTAGTGAATTTGCCGATGCCGGTGTTGAAGCAATAATCTGTACAGATGTAGGTAAAGATGGAACACTTAGTGGAGTTAACGTTGAGTTTACTGTAGAAATAGCACAAGCAAGCGGGATAAGTACTATTGCTAGTGGCGGGGTAAAAGATGAAAGTGATATAAAAGCTCTAATAGCGACAAATAAGGTGGACGGTGTGATAATCGGAAAAGCATATTATGAAGGTACACTAGACCTTCCTAAGATGTTTAAGCTGTTAAGTTAAGCAATACTTAATCATAAAATAAATAAAATTAAGGTATTATTACCTATTAATTTTGCAAATATATATTTAAAGAAAAGGATTTCATTTGAAATTACTTGTTGTTGATGATAGCTCTACAATGCGTCGTATTATAAAAAACACTCTAGCTAGACTTGGACATAAAGATATTCTGGAAGGTGCTGATGGTGTTGAAGGTTGGACTGTTCTTGATGCTAATCCAGATGTAGACATGTTGATTACAGACTGGAATATGCCGGAAATGAACGGGCTTGAACTTGTTATAAAAGTTCGTGCAGATGAGCGTTTTAAAGATTTACCAATTATTATGGTAACTACAGAGGGTGGTAAAACAGAAGTAATTACTGCACTTAAAGCTGGTGTAAACAACTACATTGTAAAACCATTTACCCCTCAAGTTCTAAAAGAGAAACTTGGTGCCGTTATGGGTATTGAGGTGTAATGCAAGAGCATTACTTTGAATTAGCTGTACAAGTATCTTCCCACCATTCACTTTTTTCGGATTTTTTAGCAGATACATTACCGGTAGGTTTTGAAGAGACAGACAATGGTTTTATTATTAGAAGTGAAGATGAACTTGATACTATAGTTTGGGGATTAGAACAGTTTGCAGAGGCTCTGCAAAAAGCACTTAATCAAAATATAGAGCTAGAATGTAAGCAAACTAAACTTAAAAATAGTGATTGGGTTGAAGTTTACCAAAAAAGTATTCAACCGTTACAAATAGATAAGTTTTATATTCACCCAACTTGGGATGAGCCGAGTGAAGATTTAATAAATATAGTAATAGATCCAGCTTTAGCTTTTGGTACAGGACATCATCCTACAACAGCATCATCATTAAGAGCAATTGCAAAATATGTAAATCAAGATGATAAAGTTTTAGATGTTGGATGTGGAAGTGGTATTCTTGGTGTTGGAGCTTTGAAACTTGGTGCAATAGTTGACGCATGTGATACAGATATAGTGTCTGTTGAGAATAGTGAACAAAATGCAAAGTTAAATGAAGTTGAATTTGAAAACCTTTGGGAAGGTTCTTGTTCTCTTTCTAAAAGTAGCTATAATATAGTTGTAGCAAATATTGTGGCTGATGTTTTAACTTTTATAGCAAATGATTTAAAAAGTGTGTTAAAAGAGGATGGGATACTTGTACTCTCCGGTATATTGGACAAGTATGAGGAAAAAGTTTTGAAGTTTTATAAAGATTTTGAAATTCAAGAGAGAATAACTCAGGATGAATGGGTTACCCTAGTACTAAAAAAGGATAAACAGTAAATATGCAAAATCAGAATAACAATAAAGATAACAATAATAATTTTTTTAATAAAAACCCATTAATCACTTTCGCAATATTTTCAATTGTAATTATACTGTTGTTTAAAACACTTGTTGGTGATACAGCAAATACAAATGGAGCTTTAGGTGGTACCGCAAAAAGAGCCCAAAAAGTAAGTTACTCTGAGTTTAAATCATTAGTTGCATCTAAGGGTTTGAAAAAGGTTGATATTGGTCAAAGCTATATAAGATCTTACTCCGCAGACAGTTCTACTGTTTACACTACAAGAATTGTTCCAGGTGACACAAAATTAATAGAAGAGCTAGAGAAGCAGGGAATAGAGTATACCGGTTTTAGTGAAACAAATTGGTTTACAGAGATGTTTGGATGGTTATTTCCATTTTTGCTAATCATAGGTATATGGATGTTTTTTGCAGGTCGTATGCAAAAAAGTATGGGTGGCGGTATTCTTGGTATGGGCAACGCAAAGAAAATGATCAACTCTGAAAAACCAAACACTAAATTTGATGATGTAGCCGGTGTTGAAGAGGCTAAAGAGGAAGTACAAGAGATTGTAGATTTTTTAAAATTTCCTGGTCGTTATGTAGAGATTGGTGCAAAAATTCCAAAAGGTGTTCTCTTAGTTGGTAGTCCCGGTACAGGTAAAACACTTTTAGCAAAAGCAGTTGCCGGAGAAGCGGATGTTCCGTTTTTCTCTGTAAGTGGTTCTAGTTTTATAGAGATGTTTGTTGGTGTCGGTGCAGCTCGTGTTCGTGACTTGTTTGAGCAAGCCAAAAAAGATGCTCCAAGTATTATTTTTATAGATGAGATAGATGCAATTGGTAAGAGTCGTGCAGCAGGTGCACAAATGGGTGGAAATGATGAGAGAGAGCAGACTCTGAATCAGCTTCTTGCTGAGATGGATGGTTTTGGAACTGATACACCTATTATTATTTTAGCTGCAACAAACAGACCTGAAGTTCTTGATCAAGCACTTCTTCGTCCTGGTCGTTTTGACAGACAGGTTTTAGTTGATAAACCAGATTATGAAGGTCGTATAAAAATCTTAAAAGTCCACGTTAGGGGCGTTAAGATGGACAATGATGTGGAACTTGAAGAGATAGCGCGTCTTACTGCCGGATTAGCCGGAGCAGATTTAGCAAATATTATTAATGAAGGTGCACTTTTAGCTGGTAGAAAAAGTCAAAAAACTGTAAAACAGAGTGATTTATTTGAGGCAGTTGAACGCGCTTTAGCTGGATTGGCTAAAAAATCTCGTCGTATAAATCCTAAAGAGAAAAAAATTGTAGCATATCATGAGAGTGGACATGCACTTCTTGCAGAGACAACAGAGGGAGCTAAAAAGGTTTCCAAAGTCTCTATTGTTCCTCGTGGTCTTGCTGCTCTAGGCTACACATTGAATAAACCAGAAGAAAATAGATTTATGATGCAAAAACATGAGCTTTGGGCTGAAGTAGATGTTCTTCTTGGTGGTCGTGCTGCTGAACAAGTTTTCATTGGTGAGATATCAACTGGCGCTGGTAATGACCTGGAACGTGCAACAGATATCATTAAATCTATGGTTCAAACTTATGGTATGAGTGATGTGGCTGGACTTATGGTTTTAGAAAAAAGCAGACAATCTTTTATAGGTGGTCCACAACAAGCTGCTCGTGAGTACAGTGATAAAATGGCAGAGGATATGGATGAGTTTATTAAGTCATCACTGCTTGAAAGATATGACACCGTTTTAGCTAGACTTGAAGAGTACAAAGATGCTGTAGAAGATATGGTTAAACTTCTTTACAAAAAAGAGAATATTACCGGTGAAGAAGTAAGAGAAATTATTATTAATTTTGAAAACGAAAATGGTATAAAATCCAAGGTTAAAGAAGTTGTAGATGATATAGAGGAAGAGTTAAAAGCTGATGCACAAATGGCTGAAGATAAGAAAGACTCTCAAGATAATATAGAGACGGAAGATGAAAAATAATCTACTGCCAATAGCTAAAGAGGGTTGGAACTATATACTTGGTGCAATCTCACTTTTTGTTATTTTTGCATTTTTAGATTTAGATTTCTTACAGTTTTTTGCATTTTTAGCAACTATATTTTTTATTTTTGTTTTCAGAAATCCAGAGAGACAACATCTATATTATCAAGAAAACAGTGTTGTTAGCCCTGTTGATGGAGTTGTTGCTTCAATAAAGGAATTAAAAGATGATAAATATGCTTACAAAATTGAAATAGACAGTAGTTATTTTAATGTTTCTCTTCTTAGAACCCCTTTTTCTTCATCGATAGAAAGTATAGAGAAACAAAATGGGGCAAGATTATCTACTCTCAGCTCTTTATCAAAAAAAATAAATGAAAATTCAGAGCTTATATTTATTGATAAAAATTCTAACACTGCAAAAGTTTCACATAGGGTAAAACAGAGTTTTATGGGTATAAATATCAAAGCTAGAGAATTTCAAAACTTTAATCAAGGTTCAAGATACGGGGTTATGGTTAATGGAGTTACGACTCTCTATCTGCCTCAAAACTTTAGATTAAATATAAGTGTCGGTTCTGAATTAGTTGCCTCAGAAACACTTGTTGGTTATTTTACTACAGCTATTGATTAATAGTTTGACTCTTTTCAAACAGTAACTTGTCTAAATCAATATCAAAGTCAAAATATTCAGAGCTGAAATTATTTTTGTTTACACGGGAGAGCTGAATAACAGCACCTTTGTTATTTTTAATTTCAAGATATAAAAGACCAAGAGCATATCTGCTCTCCAAGAAGCTTGAATCTTTCAGTTTAGATAGTTCTAGAAGAGCTATGGCATTTGCATGATGATTTGCTGCGGTAGAAGCAACAGCACCTAAAAACAGTGTATATGGGTCTCTAACTCTGAGGTTATCAATAAGATTGTTATAGAGTGAATATGACTCTTCAAAAGCACTGTCATACAGTGAAGCTAAGGCAAGAGTGCTTGTCAACTCATGTGTTTGCTCAGTTGTTGACTCCAATACTTGTTTTAGTTGTTTTCTTAAGAAAAATAGTTTTCCAGTTATCAAATTTTGTTGTATATATAAGTATCTTGTAACAAATGGTCCAAAATAGAGATCGTTAAAACTAAATTTTTGTACTTTTAGATAGTTCATAACTTTATCTGCATATTTGTTTGGAGATAAATCATTAAAGTTTGCATCTATATGCATTAAATGCGGCAATATTTCGTTTGGCAGCAGTATAGTAAGTTTTTGTGATGATTTTTTTGCAACTTTTAAATTATTTTGTTTAATTGAAATTATAATGTCCATTGCTAAGTATAGAGGTCGTTGTTTATAGTCTTTATGTAGCCAGTCAACCGTTGATAATATATTATCTTGACTAATATTTAGTAAGGTTTTGTATAAATCAATTTTTTCATTAAACTCTTCATTGGATAGAGCGTCTTTAATAATCGATAGAAATTTTTTATTCTCTTTATTGATAAGTTGAGAAGTCATAATAGTATAAATAGCAGATAGATAATTTTTTGCATCTAAATTATATGAGCGTAAAAAATGTTTATGTGCGTTTGGCATATTTCCCATTTGAGCATATGTTAGAGCTAAGTTATAATGCAAAATAGAGTGTTTTGGTTGAATTTTAACTAGTTTTTTCAGTATTGTATTTGCTTCTCTTATTTTAAATGAAAGAGCTTTTTTTACAGCTTTAACAATCCCTATATTTACATTTGAAGCTGAACCGCTTTTTTCTAAATATGCTTTTGCAGAGTTTACATTATCTATGAATATATTGGCATTTCCTTTTCGTATATAACTTATAGTTTGATTTGCATTAAATATTTTATATGGAGAAAAATAAAATAATTTTTGATAGTTAATTGTTTTACTGGTATTTGCTATTTCTCTATAGCGTTTTTGAGCTTTTTTAATATCAAAAATAGAATCTTTTAGTTTTACTTTTACAGGGTATGGCAAGTAGGCTTTTTCTCCAAACATATCTGTTGCATTTTCTATCTCTCTTGCTCCCTCTGCAATTTGCCCTGCTTTTAAGTTTATGTATCCCAAGGCAACTTGAGATTTAATCGGTTCTATATTTTTTTTAATTGAATCTTTAAAATATTTTTTTGCCAGTGTTAAGTCACCAACTCTTGCATAAAGTAATCCTAAACTGAAATCATCTGTAAATTTTTGATTTTCTTCCATGCTCTCAATCGCATCATAATTATTATCAAACAGAGCATTTATCTTTGCACTTAAATTGTTTTGCACTTTTATATACTCTGATGAAGTTGGATTGTTAAGAGCACTTAGGGCTTCAAGATAGTTCTTGTTGTAGTAATTAATAAGTGTATAATAGTATGAATACAGAGGTGATAGTCTCTCTTGTGGCAAATAGGCATAAGCCAAGTCAATATAATATTTAAAGTTTTTTTCATTTTTTAAATGTAGAGAGCAGACAGCAGCGTTAATAGCACTAACACATCTTTTTTCATTATTTTGTATAGCTTTTTGAAATGTTTTTAGAGCTATTTCATACTGCTCATCTTTTAGTTGGGCTACTCCAAGGTTATATGCTGAAACCGCTTCACTAAAGTGTGCAATTTTTTCATAAAGTGATAGAGCTTCACTTTTTGAGCCAATTGAGTACAAATAGTCTGCTTTAGCTATCATGTTTTCTATTTTGCTTGGTTCAACAGGTTCTTTTATTTGTCTTTTAAGTTTATCGTCTATACTCATATATGCAGCATCATATTCTTTTGGTGTACTTGGCAGGAAAAAAGATACTATTGCAATTATTAAAATTATTGAGGTAGCTAAACCAATAATTATAAGAGGTTTTCTATTATTGGAAGAGCTTTTGTCTAATATAGACTCATTTGAAGTGATATCACTATAGGCAGCATCGCTGTCTTCAATGATAATTATCTCTTCTTGTAGTTCCTCTGCCATTAATCTACCTTAGTCTGTTTTGCCTATTATAAAGCAAAAAAAGTGCCAAATAGCTTAAGTGCTTTAAGAATTGTTTTGCTTATATGTTTATATCTGATTTTTATAAATTTTGTATAATATTTTCTAATATTTATTAAAACTAAAAGGATTATTAAGTATAATAATATCTAATAATTCTTTAACTTATATTTAAGTATCTTAGAACTATAATACATATCTAAAAGGAAGTTAAATGAAAAAAATCGTTATGTCAATTGTTGCTTTAACTGCAACTACAGCTTTAATGGCTGGTGTAAATGCTGGAGCTTGTACAGGCTGTCATGGTGCTGACTGGAGCAAAGCTGCTCTTGGTAAGTCTAAAAATGTTTCTGCAATGAGTCATGCAGATATTGCTGCTGCACTTAAAGGTTACAAAGCTGGTACTTATGGTGGTCCAATGAAAGGCATGATGAAAGGTCAAGTTGCAAAATACTCTGACGCTGATTTAGAAGCTTTCGCACAAACTATTGGTAAATAGTTTTATCTGAATTGCCTTTATGGCAATTCTACTTCTCTCTT
>DAOVJL010000024.1 GCA_030673275.1 Sulfurimonas sp. | reverse complement strand
CCAGGTGAAAGAGCTAAAATAGCACTTTTAAGCACTCATCCGCAAGTTGACGCTGTTGGAGCTACTGTCGGTGTTAAAGGTGTTCGTATTAATGCTGTAAGTTCTGAGTTAATCGGTGAAAATATCGACTGTATTGAGTACACATCTATACCTGAGCTATTCATTTCAAGAATTATGGCTCCAGCTATTATCTCACATGTTGAGATTGTTAAAAATGAAGAGGGTGAAGCAGAACGTGCAATCATTACACTTCCTGCTGATCAAAAATCAAAAGCAATTGGTAAAAGCGGTATAAATATCCGCCTTGCTTCAATGCTTAGCGGATTAAATATAGAACTAGTTGAATCTGACAGTACAACTAATGAAGATGGTACAATTGAAGAAGCTAAAGATGGCTTAGATGCGCTAGAGGCGATGTTTTCATAATTAGTCCGTAAAAGGAAGTAATTCCTTTTACTTCGCTTGAGCCGCTGTGGTCACTTTTGGCCAATGCCTTATGCAAAGAAATCACTAAATGATTTCTTGTGAAAGCTTGTCTCTTTCGAGGCATAATTTTCCACTTATATTATTTTTCTAAAATATAAATAGTAATGTAGTTGCAAGGTCTGAGTGAGGAAGGATACTGTAGTATCTGACGAATAAAGAAACGAAGCAAATGCATCACTACTTTGATTTTCAACTTCGCTTCATGTATGGGTTTAGTTTCAGTAAGATTAAATCCGCAACCATATTTCCAATCAATGTTAAAAACGCTGTTATCATCAAAGTACCCATAATAATTGGATAATCCCTGCTCATAGCGCTCATAAAAAATAGCTGTCCCATTCCCTCTATACCAAAGATGGACTCCAGTATAACACTACCGCCAATAAGCCCAGGAAGCGAAAGTCCTAAGAGTGTAACAATCGGAGGAAGAAGATTTGGAAATATATAGTAGCGAAGTAACTCTCTTTTTTCTATTCCTCGAGAGAGTGCAAAATAATAATAATCACTTTTTAATATCTCTAAAGTTAGTGAACGAACATAAATTATCATACTGCCAAGTCCTACAAATATCATAACACCAACTGGTAAAACTAAGTGCCAAGCCATATCTGTATAATATTCAAAACCTGTTTTTGGCTCAATTGAGTGAAGTCCTGCAATAGGGAATAAATCTAAATTTAAAGAGAAAAATATAATAAAAAGCAGTGCTAAATAAAATGATGGCATAGAGAAAGACACTAAAGAGATTTGACGAATAATATAATCAGTCTTTTTTTCATAATTAAGTGCTGATTTTACACCAAGATATAAAGAGATAATAAATACAGATATTAGCGCTGTTATATTCATAATCAAAGTAACCGGTAATCGTTTAAGTATTTCAGAACTAACATCCTGTCCAGTTACAAAAGAGATACCAAAATTAAGAGAAAAAATATTTATAACCCAATCTATATACTGCTCAAAAAGTGGTTTATCCAGTCCATAAACAGCTTTTAGAGCAGCAATAGCCTCCTCTGTCATGTTTGGATTTAGTTCACCTGCTCCAAAGAAACTGTTTGGAGCTGCGTGAATAGCTAAGAATGAGATAATAGATATTAGTATTAGCATAAAGAGAATATAAAATATTTTTTTTAATAGTGCATTCATTAAGAAAATTATATCAGAAAAAATTAAAATAGACCCTCCTCAGCTTCCCCTTTCCTGTTTTGTGGGAAGATGAGGAGGGTCTATTTCCCCAAAAAATAGGAGGGATGGGGAAATAGACTTATAAAAGGGTAACGTGACTAAAAATTATATGTTAAATAAATTTGAACATCTGTTGTAGTTACATCAGCAACATCTTTATCTGCACGGATAATAGCTAAAGAAGTATCTAACGGACCAAAAGATTTAGAAGCAGCTAAAGTAATTTCTGTTAACTCTTCTTTAGCATAACCACGAAGAAGAGTTACAGCAGCACTACCTTCTTCTATATCTGCGTTGTAGTAACCTAATAATAGATCAACACCAGCTAAATTACCCTCAGCAGTTATTGAGAAAGACTCAGCACCTACAGCAGAAACATAACCGTAGTTCCACCACATCTCAGTATAAAGTCTTGATTGACCACCAACAGTAGCGATAGAACCAGTTGCAGTATTAGCAACACCTAAAACACCATCTTTATCAACATCAGAGTAAGCAATTTTAATAGTAGCAACATCTTTTATCTCATAACCAAGCATTGCAGACCAAGCACTTGTATCTTCAGTAGCAGGCATAATAGTGCTTGTATTATTGTCATAAACATCACCAACATTTGCACCTACATCTAAATCAGTATTCATGTACTGAACACCAGCAAGAACACCTTCTACATTTAAGTCAGCTTGTAACCAATATGCTTCAGCCAGTTGAACCATATCGTAGTACCAAGCTTGAATTGTAAGTTGCTCGATAGAGTTGTTTATTACACCAAAACAGTAAGTACCTTGATTACCAAACGTACTAAAAGTACCATCAGCAGCAACATAACCAGCAGCTGTCAAACTTAAATCATTTAAGTTACCAGGACCTGTAATACTTTCACGAGCACTTGTTCTATCATCAGCAGAACCATTTGATTTACCAATAGTAGTAGCAATTAAAGTAGTTTCAGGAAGACTTTGATTTATTATTACAGCTGCTTCAAAAGTATTTTTATCAACACCCCAAGTCTCAGTAAACGCAAAAGGAGTATCTAAAGCTTGACGACCAATCTTCAGAGTTGTATCAAAAGCTGAACCAGCTATCCATAACTCATCAATCCACATTGCAGAATCAGCTTGAAGACCATTACCAAATGATGCACCAGTAGAAGTATCTGCAGTGTGAGCATTTGAAAATACCGCATTTACCAAATTATGCTCAACACCTAAAGTCGTAACTACTTGAGCACCAACACCAGCTGATACACCTTCAGTTAAATCAGTAGTTAAATCCAAGTGAGCAAAGTAGTTAGTATATGCTGACTCTTTAGAAAACAGGTCTGGTGCATTAGCTGCATCAGAATCTTGAGTACCGTAATATAATCCAGCTGTACCAGACACCTTTGTATTTTCAATTGCAAATGCAGTTGAACCTATTAGCATTGCTGCTATTAAACTTAATTTTGTCAATCTCATTTATATTCTCCCAAATATCAAATCTGTCACAATTATGTCATACATTTCTTTAATTTAAATTAATCTTATAGTTAAATACTAATAAATTTATAAAATATTTTACTAAAGTAACATATTTGTGACAATATTTGTGTATACTTTTATTATGAAAAAATTATTATTACTGATACCTATGGTATTTATATTTAATGCTTGTTCTCAAGTTGATGGAGCGAATCCATCCCAAAATAAGGTTCTGAACGCTGTTGGGGGCAAAAAAGAAAAAAAGCCTGCTCTAATGCAAAACTTACTTGATGAGTGGTTAAAAAATGAGTGGAGTCCAACCGTATCTGGAACAGAAGCTCCAACGGGAGAGACAACAGTAAAAATTGTTCCTAATGAAGATGGTTCTGCAAAACTGGTAGAAGCCAAAACAGGCGTCGTTTTAAAAGAGATGACTAAAGAGCAGGTAAAAAAGCAAAAAGAAGTTCAAGAAAAATATAAAGAAAAAGATAGAAACTTTACCCTACAGGAATATATAGATAAGATGGCGGTTTATAATAGTACTCATGTCTCAGATGAGAAAAATTCTCACACTAAAAAAATGAGTACTTTGCCTGTAATCGGTACAACTAAAAGATAAGGTGCCCCTTGAGGGTATAAATTCGAAAATATTCATATTCCAAATAATTAGTGGAATATGAATAAACTACTATTTATATAATATTAAAAGCTAAAGCTGATTGTAGCTACAACATTATCTTCATCAGAGTTTGAATCCGTATCGTGGTCGAAATCAATATAAGTAACACTCAAATCAAATTTTTCAAATGACCTATTTAGTCCAACTGAATAATAATCACCTGTATTATCATAGTCACCATAGCCAGCTTCAAAACCTATATCATACGGTAATATAGATGAAGAAATACCCACTTCCCAAAAATCTTCAGGATCTATATCATCAGTTTCTACGCCTGCGCTATACTTTGCACTTACACCAAACTTTTCCCAATCTTTACTAAGCCCAAAATATACCTCTGCAAAATTCAAGGCTTTTGAATCATTTGGATAAGCATACTGTATAAATCCTACATCGTAACCAATACCAGCAATTTCATTAGAGTAACCAGCATAAATATCTAGTTCCATTGATGCATCACTACCAACAAACTCAACATTTGAACCCCAAACACCTAAGTATAAACCTTTATAATCTAAGTCAACTCCACCTTGAATAGCAGGAGAATCATCACTTTGAGTCATCCCTCTCCATACATAATTAGTTGTAATTGCCATATTTGCACTTATACCAATTTCTGATGATTCTTCCTCAGCAAATGCCATAGTTACAATTAGTGCTGTCGCTAAACTAAGTTTAATTAATTTCATTTTATCCCCTTTTTTTTATAAAATAATTATTACATAGATTATATATAAAAAATACGAATTATTGATGAATTTTTAATCATATTATTGATTATTATCTAAAGAGAGGAGAATAGTAAGAGTTTTTACCCTTACTATTTATTATAATATAAAATTACTTATTTTAAATCCCAAGAAAGAACAGTTTTTCCATCTTCATTCTGCTCGGCAGCAGCCATTCCCATAATATTATATCCGCTATCTACATAATGAACTTCACCAGTTACACCAGATGCTAAATCACTTAAAAGATACATTGCAGAGTTACCAACCTGAGTAGTTGTAACATTTTTCTTCAGTGGTGCATTTGTCTCATTCCAGTTAAGAATCTGTTTAAAATCACCGATACCGGCAGCAGCTAAAGTTCTGATTGGTCCAGCACTTATTGCATTTACTCTTTGACCTTTTTTACCTAAGTCAACTGCCATATATCTTACAGTTGATTCAAGTGCTGCTTTTGCAACACCCATAACATTATAATTTACTATATATTTTGGTCCACCTAAATACGAAAGAGTTAAAATAGAAGCATCATCAGCTAATACAGATTCTAAACGGTTTGTTAAGTCTATTAAAGAGTAAACAGAGATATCCATAGCAATTTGAAATGCTTGTTTTGTAGTTTTAATAAAAGGTTCACTTAAAGCTTCTTTTGGAGCAAATGCTACAGAGTGAACTAAGAAATCAATCTTTCCAAAATCTTTTTCAATTAGCTCTGCAATACCAGCCATATGTTCTTCATTTGATACGTCAAGTTCATAAACTTTATCGCTTCCAAACTCTTTAGCTATTGGCTCAACTCTTTTTTTAAGTGCATCATTAAGATATGTAAATGCCATTTCAGCACCCTGTTCAGCACATGACTTAGCTATGCCATAAGCGATTGATTTATTATTTGCAAGACCTACGATTAGACCTCTTTTACCCTTCATTATCATCTATATCTCCTTCTATTATTTATTTAATTTTTGTGCATATTCAATCATTGTACAAAAATGATCAACATAAAGTGCAGCACTACCAACTAAAATCCCATCAACACCATCAAGTGCCAAAACATTTTTTGCATTTGTAACCTTTACACTTCCACCATAAAGTAGAGGCGCATGAGATTTTTCCTTCAACTCTTTATGTATAGCTACAATATCTTCCAATGTTGGAGTAAGTCCAGTACCTATCGCCCAAACTGGCTCATAAGCAATAATAAGGTTTTCATAATTTGTATCTATTCCCTCATATTGCTTAGATATATACTCCATCATTTTATCATGCCCTGCTTCTCTAACCTCTAAAGGCTCGCCAACACAGTAAACTATTTTGTATCCAAGCTCTTTGTAAAAGTTGAACTTTTTTACCAACATCTCTTGTGTTTCACCAATTACATGTCGTCTCTCACTATGACCAATCAAAATAGTTTTAATTGAAAACTCTTCTAATTGTTCTTCTCCTATTTCACCCGTAAATGCACCATTTTTTGTAGCATATGCATTTTGTGCACCAACTGTAACATTCCCAATATGTTGATTTAAACTAGACATTGCAGGAAAAACTAAAACTTCTTGAGAGATATTGTTTTGCTGTAAAAAACTCTCCAACTCATCTATATATTTAATGGTTTTCAGTCGTGTAAGATTTGTTTTTAAATTTGCTGCAATTATCATCGATTATGCCTCTTTTACTATTAATGGCGCAACACCAGGAAGTATTTTACCTTCAAGAAGCTCTAAAGAAGCTCCACCGCCAGTAGAGATAAAACTCATCTCCTCATCAACACCTATTCTCTGAACAAGGTCTGCTGTATCTCCACCGCCAACAACAGTAGTAGCATAACTATCTGCAACAAAGTGAGCTATCTTATTTGAGCCCCTTGCAAATTTGTCCATCTCGTAAACACCCATAGGTCCATTCCATAAAACTGTTTGAACATCAGCTAAAACTTCACGATAGAGTCTTACTGTTGCAGGTCCAATATCTAGTCCCATCCAACCCTCTGGAATCTCTTGAGCTGGTGTTAACTTGCTAACAGAATCTTCTGCAAATTTTTCAGCTGCTACAACATCAACAGGCAGATAAAATTTCACACCAAGTTTTTTAGCTTCATCCATTATATGTTGAGCATCTTCCAGTAGGTCATCTTCTACAAGTGAAGCACCTATGTCATAACCCATCTGCTTTAGAAATGTAAACGCCATTCCGCCACCAATAAGAATTTTATCAACTCTTGGGAGCAGATTGATAAGTGCTTCTAGTTTTCCTGAAACCTTACTTCCACCAACAATAGCAGCAAATGGACGAACTGGACTTTTGATAAGTTTTCCAAAAAAATCAATCTCTTTTTGTAATAAAAATCCTGCAGCTTTGTGATTTTCATCAAAATGGTGTGTAATTCCTTCAACAGAAGAGTGAGCACGATGACTTACTCCAAAAGCATCATTAATATAAAAATCAGCCATTGAAGCTAATCTTTCAGACAACTCTTTATCATTCTCAGTCTCACCAGCTTCAAAGCGAAGATTTTCTAAAAGTAAAACTTCTGATGATTTTAACGCATTGACTTTAGCCTGTGCGTCTTCACCAACTACATCTGTAGACAAAACAACATCTCTTTTTAACAGGTGCTGAATTCTTCTTGCAACTGGAACTAAAGAGTATTTTTCAACTACTTCACCTTTTGGACGACCTAGGTGTGATGCTAAAACAACAGCACAATCTTGATCTAAACAATAGTTTATCGTAGAGATTGCAGAACGAATTCTTCTGTCATCAGAAATATTTCCAAACTCATCCATCGGTACATTGAAGTCACACCTGATAAAAACTTTTTTACCAGACATATCTAGATTTTTAATATTTAATAATTCCAAGTCGTTCCTTATTATAAGTTTTCTGCCTCTCTAGAGGCAAGCTTTAGTCACCTCAGCGGTGCAAGCGGAGTGAAGGGAATTACTTCCCTTTGCGGGACTATTTTGAAATATGCAAAGCCATATCGATTAAACGAGAAGAGTATCCCCACTCATTATCGTACCAAGCCATGATTTTAACCATATCTTCACTAATAACTTGAGTTAAATCCTCTGCAACAATTGAACTGTATTCACAACCAACAAAATCTTGAGATACTCTCATCTCTTTGTCCATAAGTAAAAGACCCTTAAGTTTTGTATCTGCCATCTCATTAAATACAGCTGTAACTTCCTCTTTTGTAGTCTTCTTTCTAACAACAACATTCAAATCAACCATAGAAACATCAGGAGTAGGAACACGAACGCTTTGACCATGAAGTTTACCAGAGAGCTGAGGCATTACAAGACTAATAGCCTTAGCCGCACCTGTTGTTGTTGGTATCATGTTTATCGCGCCCGCTCTTGCACGACGTTTGTCTTTTAAGTGTTTAACATCTAAAATATTTTGGTCATTTGTGTACGAGTGAATAGTTGTCATAAGACCTTTTTCAATCCCAAAAGCATCATCTAAAACTTTAGCGACAGGACCAAGACAGTTAGTAGTACAAGAAGCGTTAGACACTATTTTTTGTCCAGCATAAGTATCTTCGTTTACACCCATAACAAATGTTGAAGTCTCTTTATCTTTTGCAGGAGCTGAGAAAAGAACTTTCTCCACTCCATTATCAATATGAACTTGAGCAGATTCTTGAGTTAAGAAAACACCTGTACACTCTAAAACCATATCTGCACCACAATCAGCAAACTTAAGATTTTTTGGATTACGATCACTAAAAATTCTAATTTTTTTACCGTCAATACTAATATTAACATCGTCAACTTGACTTATTTCACTACTAAAAGTTCCATGTACAGAATCATTTTTAAGTAAATATAACATCATATCCATACTCGCCATATCATTGATAGCTACAATTTCTACGTCATCTCTTGTAGCAGCTATACGAGCTACACAGCGACCGATTCTACCAAATCCATTAATTGCTATTTTAAGCGCCATTAAAAATCCTCTAGGTTATATAAATAAAATTCGGTTATTTTATCAAAACTTAGCTATAATTCGCTTTAAATATGGAAACCATTGCACTTTTTGGTGGCTCTTTTGACCCACCGCATATCGGTCATGAAGCTATTGTTAAATCTTTGTGTAATTTCAAAGATGTAGATAAAGTTATCGTAATGCCAACATTTTTAAATCCTTTTAAATCCAAATTTTACGCTCCAGCTCCACTAAGAGTAAAATGGCTAAAAGAGATTTTTAGTGATTACAAAAATGTTGAAATCTCAACTTTTGAAGTTGAACAAGATAGTGCTGTTACAAGTATAACAACTGTTAAGCACCTACTAAAGAGTTATAAAAAAATATATCTCGTTATAGGTGCTGACAATCTGGCTTCACTTCACATGTGGAGTAGCTATGATGAGCTAAAAGAGTTGGTTACTTTTGTAGTTGCTCCAAGAGATGGCATAGAGATTCCAGCAGATTGTTTAAAACTGGATATTGATGAAAACATCTCATCAACTAACTTAAGGGATGAAGTAGTTTTAACAAAACTACCAAAAAAATGTGCACAAGATATATATAATTTTTATAAGGAAAACCGTTGCAAAACAGAATAGAAAAAATAACACATGTATTAGATAAAAATAAAGCAGAGAGTATTGAGGTTTTTGATCTTCGTGAGAAAAACTACTTTGTTGATTATGCAATAATCGCTTCATCACTTAGTTCAAGACACACAACTGCCCTATTAGATCACCTAAAAAATGACCTTAAACCAGAAGAGAATTTTAACAATGTCGATGAGAGCGGTGACTGGATTGTTGTTGATTTAGGGGATATACTTATTCATATTATGACTCCAGAGTATAGAGTTAAATATGATATGGAAACTTTTTTGAGTGATTTAGCTGATGGTAAAGAGGGTCAGGCTCTATAATATGTCCTGTAAAAGGAAATAATTCCTTTTACTCCGCTGGAGCCGCTGTGGCTACTAAAGAGCACCCTTTTAAAACATATAGTTTAGCTCAAACCTTGAGTCTAAATAGTTAAAGTCATTATCTGCTGAGTCAGTGAACTGAGCATAGCCAAGTCTAAGCCTATATTGTAGACTTGGAAAACTTGGGATATTTT
>DAOVJL010000120.1 GCA_030673275.1 Sulfurimonas sp. | reverse complement strand
TCTCTGCATGCAAAATCATTTTTAAGCACCGGTGTTTTAGGTGCGCTTACAACCTATTCAGCTTTTGCTGTTGAGAGTTTCTTACTTTTAGAGGGTGGGCATATTTTACTTGCACTTGCAAATATTTCACTTAACGCTTTTGGAACTATTTTTATGGCTGGCGGTGGTTTTTATCTAGCAAAGTATTTTATAAAATAGCACTCATATCATTATAATCTCATCGGCACACCACTTAGCTAAGTCTAAATCATGTGTGATAAGTAACATTCCCATATCATTAAGATGTTTCATAAGCATACTCATAACTTCGAGTTGAATCACATTATCAAGTGCTGATGTAGGCTCATCTAACAGAAGCAAGTCTGGCTTCATAAGCATTGCTCTAAGAATTGAAGCCCGCTGAAGTTGTCCGCCTGAGAGTTCATGTGGAAGTTTAAGAAGCAAATCATATTCAAGATTTATAGTTTTTAAATAACCCTCTAATTCATCTACTGAAGCTACATCTTTTATCTGATTTAACAGTGTATAACTTGGGTGAAAAGAACTATATGGGTCTTGAAACACTTCTGAACAAAAGGCACTCTCAATACTACCGGAAAGTGGTTTTAGATTTTTTAAAATCAGCTCAAACAGAGTACTTTTTCCGGCTCCACTAGCTCCAACTATGGCTTTTATCTCACCTTTTTTCAGAGTGATAGAGAAATCATCAAAAAGTAAAAAATCTTTTTTATAACCAAAAGATAAATTTTTTACTTCTAAAATATCACTCAATTACTAGCTCTTGTTTAGTGCTAGGTATAGTTTTGAAAGTTCTTTATATAAAATATCTGGTTTAATATTTTCATTCTCTTCCCAGATTTTTTTCATAACAACATTATCTTCTTCTCCAGCCCAAACCTTAATATATGTACCGTCTTTGTAACCATGGTCTTGACGAAATTGATTTAAGATATTTTTTCCAACATATAACTTGTATAACGATTCTAAATCCAGTCCGCACATTAGAACTAAATCAAAGAAATCAGCTATAAGTTTTTCCAGATTTAAAGTCTCTTTAGAGATAGTATCTACCATAATAGATTCTATCTTTTCAATAACTTCATCTTGTAAAGCAAATATTTCATGTTGAGTGTCTATTTTAGCAAAACTTTCTAATTCAGAGATATCTATTGCTAAATCTTCTATGCCGCCTCTTAAAGTTTGCGAATAGTTCTCAATTGCAAGACTCATTATAAAATGCCATACATCAACAACCTCTATTTGAAGATTATCCCAATCTGCTTCCTGCTCTATATTTTTCCAATGCTTCCATGTAAAACTGTCAATCATCTCAGCACATTCCATATATATACATCTTTTCCAGTTGATAACCTTTCCGTTTTTAGTAATACCCTTAGTCCACTTATCTCCATTTGTAGCATCATTTAGGCTATTTTGAAGCTGTAGCATTAATAAGATTTTATCCATTATTGTCCTTTAATTTATTCCATAAATTTAAGGGAACCTCTTCCCTGTTTTTTATCACAGTATCGGAAATATACCCACAAGGGGGCACGCCGATTCCGCTACCTACGTTAACACTAGGTTTTACTCAGCGTAAGGCTCACGCAACTAGTTGCTTTGTATATATCATACAAAATTAATTCATGTATTGTATCTAATATGATAAAATACCATACTTAAAACTAAAAATTATAAGAGTATTATGAAAA
This sequence comes from Sulfurimonas sp., assembly GCA_030673275.1. Taxonomy (GTDB): domain Bacteria; phylum Campylobacterota; class Campylobacteria; order Campylobacterales; family Sulfurimonadaceae; genus Sulfurimonas. The sequence continues at coordinate 3,225 of DAOVJL010000120.1, read as the reverse complement.
GAATAAACTGTAGACGATGTGAACACTATTATGTGACTTGGGAGAAGAAAAGACCTCATGGATGCAGAGCTTATGGATTTAAATCGCTACAAATTCCATCAATAGTGGTTTTTCAAAGTAGTGGAAGTGATTGCACGATGTTTAAACATAAGGCTCCTGCCAAATAATTTTTTTGCCAAAACCTAAATTATTATCTGTCATCTTAAAATAATTGATTTTTATACTCCATAGTTTTGGATTCATGGCTATTGCGTAAGGAAATGATTTAAAATATAGTTTTTTTAAATCATCATCTTTTAAAAATGAAAATTCTCCTCTAAATTGAACACCTTGAATCTTGCCAACCGTTTTTGTCTCCAAAGCAACACTTCCGGCTACAGATGGTGTTTTTAAAATATTTTGAATATGTGTTGTATCATCACTGCTTGCGACAACAAAGGAAAGTTTTTCTTTGTCAAAAACATAAAACAAACTACAAACACTAAGTTCATCTTCACCTGCAGTTGCAAGGCTCATCAAATGATGCTTTGCCAAAAATGAGTCTATTTTATCTAAATCATTCTTCATTAAAATGTTTATAAAGGTGCTTTTCTAAATCAGCCGCACTGTACATAGCTCGTTTTTCAAGCATTAAAGGCGCTATATCATCATTTATCATTGTGTCGTACATCTCTACCGGATTTGTCATATTGTAATAACTTTTTAAAAAATCTAGCAGTACCTCAAAATTATCATTTTTTTTATCGCTAGACTGTTTAAATATTTTAAATTCTTCCCAATTAATCTCTATCAATTTCAGTTCCTATATATTCTGTAAGGCTTTTTCTAAGCTTTTAATTACTTGTAACATTTTAGCAGAGGAAACTGCAAAATTCAACCTCATAAAGCCACTTCCCTCTCTGCCAAAACTAAGTCCTGCATTTAACCCTAACTTTGCTTCATCTACAAAAAACTTTCGTAATTTTTTATCACTTAGTTTCATTCCTCTACAATCGAGCCATGCCAAATATGTAGCTTCAATAGGAGTGACTTTTATAAGATCTGGATACTCTTGGCAAAGCTTTTTTAACATGTTGAAATTTTTCAATAGATGTGTCTTAAGATCTTCCACCCACTCTTTGCCATCCCTGTATGCAGCTTCAAAAGCTACATGTGAAAGCACACTGCCCTGTGCAAAATGGATACGCTTATAACTTTTTAAAAACTTCTCTCTAAGCTTTTGATTTGGTATTGCAACGCTGCTCATGGAGAAACCAGCCATATTAAATGTTTTTCCAACACCTATTGCCGTTATAGTTATATCTCTAGCCTTTTGATTTAGAGAGGCAAAAGGTACATGTACATTTGGTTTATAAACTAAATCAGAATGGATTTCATCAGAAAAAACTACAATATTATGCTCTAAACAAACTTCTAAAATCTCTGCTAACTCATCTTTACTCCAAACCCTTCCCACAGGATTATGAGGTGAACAAAGAAGCAGCAATTTAGTTTTTTTATCTATTTTTGATTTCAAATCCTCTATATCAAAAGCATATTTTCCATTTTCATTTTGTTTAAGAGGGTTTTTTAAAAGTTCCCTGTCATGTTCCAGCACAATATGAAAAAACGGAGGATAGACCGGTGTTTGAACTATCACTTTATCACCTATCTCACTAAAAGCATCTATAGCTGTACTCATTGAAGCTACAACCGAATGAGAATACAACATGTCACTGAGATCAAAAGATATATCGTGCTCTTTTTTCATCCACTCTATCTGAGCTAAAAATGCACTCTCAGGAACTTCCTCATAACCGACTATTGGATGCTCCAACCTTTTTTTAACAGCTTCTAGAACAAAATCAGGAGTATCAATATCCATATCTGCCACCCAAACAGGCTCTACATCATTTGTTCCAAAAAGTTCTTCTCTTAGAGTATATTTTTCTGCATTTGTATCTTTTCTGCATGCAGAAGTTGAAAAATCATAACTCACTTTTTCTTCCATACGCTAATCTGTGAAATTGAATGCTGAAACTTTCTACTTGTCTCTTTTATAACAAACTCTAAATCTTGAGTATGAATAAGTTCAAACTTATCATTTAAAATCTCCTTTAGAGTATCAAGTGTGCGTACTTCATTTGCATTACTGTCTCTGTATCCGCCAAGCCAAAACTCTTTTTTAGTTGAGCTCTCTTGCCAAGTGTAAGGAGATGTTAAAATCAAAATTCCATTATCATTCAGTCTTTGGCTTACTGTATCTAAGAAAAGTCTAGGATTGTAAAGTCTGTCTATCAAGTTTGTTGCCATCACTAAATCATAAGAGTTAAAATTCGGCTTCAAATTACAAGCATCTCCCTGCCAAAAAGAGACTTTACCTTTTAATGATTCATAACCCAACTCTTCGATTGTCAATTTTTTATTTGTAAAAATTTCACCCTCTTCGTAGGTATGAAAAGCAACATAACCTTCATCTCTTAATTTTGAGCCGACTCCAATAAATCTAACAGAAAAATCCAAGCCCTCTACCTCATCAAAAGTTTTTGCCAACTCAAAAGTAGCTCGCCCTGTTGCACAACCCAAGTCTAATGCTTTTGTTTTATTTAGAGCAAATCTTGAAGCTATTTTTGCACATTCAACTGCAAAGTTTTTAACTCCAAAAAACTCATCTCCGTACTGAAATTCACAATATTGAGAGACCAGCTCATCACTCTCATAGATATCCTCTTCTTGTGTTTTAACACTATTTGAAATCACATATCTAAAACCGGCAAATTGAGGAAAATGTTTTCTAAAAGCATAACGAGAATGTTTCATTATAAGATTTCCGCTGCTCGCCCATGATGAACCGAGTATAAGTGCATGTTTATCATCAAATGTTGGAGTTGAAAAATCATCATATGCCTCGTGGACTTCAAACCCTTTAAATCCAAATATAGGGGTTGAGCTCCATTGCCAAACATTCCCAACAACATCATAAATACCGTTGAAACTAAACTCGTCAACCGGACATGCACTGGAGTAATGATAAAAGTTAAGATTGGCTCTGCTCTCATGAAAATCTGGTAAATCCTGCAGACCTGAATAATTATAAATAGCTCTATACTCTGCTTCACTTGGAAGTGAATATGTCACTCCATCTTTTTTACTCTTGTACCTGCAAAAAGCCTCAGCTTCAAGTGCATTTACATCAACCGGCCAGTTATCCGGCATACTGATTATCTTAGTTAAAGTTCTGTACAT
>DAOVJL010000013.1 GCA_030673275.1 Sulfurimonas sp. | reverse complement strand
TTTCATAACGAGGCAGTTTATATTGTATATTTGAATTCTCATCAACAATACAACTTCCACCCCAAAACCCAAGACCATCTTCAAAACCTACACGATTTACAAATATTAGTTTTGCGCTACACTCGTGAGCAACTATTTTAACAATATCCATCCACTTATTCTCTATGTCCAAACCATCATCACTAAATCCGCGAGCCGGTGATGCCACAAGAGCCAAAATATAGTCTGGATTTTCCTTTATTAAATCATCATGAACAGAGATATGCCATAAATCTTCACAAACCAACATTGACATCTTTCCGTAACTACTTTCAAAGCTTTCAAATATATTTCCGGCTTTAAAATATCTTGCCTCTTCAAACATTCCATAATTTGGAAGATGAACTTTGTAGTGAGATGAGAGAAGTTTACCATTTGAAAAATACAAAGCTGCATTTCTAAAATCACTTCCATCTTTAATCGCAGCACCAACTACAATATCTACATATAGACTCAAATCTTTAAGAGTCTCCAAATCATCTATATCCCAAGCATCTTCATAAAGCTTGTCTTGAAGCATATAACCGTTCAAAGAGAGTTCAGGAAAAATTATTAAGTCACTTTCATCGCTGAACTCTTTTACAGTTTCTATAATGTCTTCAAGATTAGAGCGGTTTAATTTTGGCGATGTTTGAGCTAATGTTACATTCATACTAGTTAGAGATTTCCTCTGCCACTTTAGCTAATGAATCCATATCTGATATATTCATTGTTGTCATCTCTTTAACAATTCTACGATTTAGTCCTTTTAAAGTAACACCATTACCAAACTCAATTGCCATATCAACATCTCCGGCAATTGCAACTATAGACTGCTTATATTTTACCGGTTTAACTAATTGATCTTTTAGTAGTGCTACAGCTTCTATCTTTGTTCTATAAGGTGCAGTAGTTACATTAGATATTATTGAAGCTTCAAAACTATCATTAACCATACTCTCCATCAGGCTCTCTAATGGAATTTGAGCAGGAGCCAAAAGTTCACAATGAGATGCTACTGACATATTAAGCAGAAGTGCTCTTTTTGCACCAGCATCTTTAAAAGTCTGCTCTAGTGATGCTAAATCAGCTTTCATACCGGCTACAACCAGTTGACCGTCTTGATTATAATTTGCAGGCCAAACTTTTTTACCTTCATCCTCAGCATCAGTACATATCTTCTCAACAGCAGCATCGTCAAGACCAACAATAGCCATCATCCCAGCTTCAATATCTGAACATGCATCTTGCATAAGCTGACCACGTCTATGAACAAGTTCAACTGCATCTATATAATCAATAGCACCGCTTGCACATAAAGCAGAAAACTCACCTAGAGAGTGACCCAAGAAAAGCTCTGCTTTAATATCAGGGCAGGCATCTTTAAAAAGACGATATGCAACCATTTGAACTAAAAGAATTGCTGGCTGAGTGTAAGCCGTTTGACCTAGTTTTTCATTTTCTTCAAATATCAGACTTTTAAAATCAACACCTATTCTCTTGCTAGCTTCTTCAAACATCTCACGTGCCACATCTGAATTATCATAAAAATCTTTTCCCATTCCAACTGCTTGGCTGCCTTGACCTGCAAATATCATCGCTATTTTTTTCATTATGTTCCTTTTTTTATAAATATTGTTTATTATCAGCTATCTTTTTTCTAAGAGTATTTCTATTTAACCCTAATTTATCAGATAGTTGTAGTTGAGATTTGAATCTGTCAAGTCCTGCTTTTATAAGTGGTGTCTCATACAGGTGTAAAAAGTTTTTATAATCACTGTTTGAACCAAGTTTATCTACCAAATAATTCTGCATAATCTCCATCAATTCATTATCATTTATATCTTGAAGCAGATAGATAATCATAACCTGTCGTCTTAAGGAGTTTGAATTTTGACTCAAATCTGGTTTAAAATTTTTCATATTGAAATCTTCATTTGTAGAAAAAAGCAGAGATGCCTCTTTTATAAATTTTTGCACTAACTGCTCAACATCTTCCAACCTTTGAGAAAGGGGTGGAATATCAAATTTAATACTAAAGAGGCTGTCTACAACTTCATTATAATAAGAGCTTTTTGCTGTAGCAATAACTCTAATATTTTTGAGGGTAATAATATCTAAAATTTTTTTTATGTTTGGAGAATTTTCTAAATTAGTGATTATTATACTGTTAACACTCTCAAGAGTAGTTAACAATTCATCATAATTTGATGCATCAAGTATTGGCGCATCCGGAAGAATATATTGAGCTAAACTTTTTTTTCCAACACCAGTCTCTCCTGTTATAAGAGAATTTACACTTAGTGTTTTTAAAAGAGTAGCTGTTTTAAATGCCTCTGCTGAAGAGGCAGAGGCAGTTATATAACTAGTGTCCACAACCACTACCACAATCATCGTCATGATCATGTTGATTTTCAGCAGGAATACCAGTCATAGCTTCTTCAGAAGATGCTTCTCTAATATTATTAATTGATACACTAAAAACTAATTCTTTTCCAGCTAAAGGATGATTAAAATCAATGATTATATTCTCAGCACCTATCTCTTGTACTACTACTTGAACAGTACCGCCATCTTCACCTTGACCATACAGACTCATTCCAACTTCTAAATCAATTCCAGCGAATTGATCTTTTGGAACTTCTTGCTTTGCTTCAGCATTATATTCACCATATGCATCTTCAGCTTTTACTGTAACTTCAGCTTTTTCACCTATTGACATGTCAGCTATTCCATTCTCAAGTCCTGGAATTATTTGACCTTTACCAAACATAAATACTAATGGTGTACCACCAACATTACTGTCTACTATCTTTTCTCCATCACTCACTTCATACTCTATTGATACGATTTGGTTTGCTTCTATTGCCATTTAAAATGCCTTATGTTTTGTTTGGGATTTTATCATAATAATACTAATTACAGATAAACTTATAACTTTTATTGAATTAAATTGAGTTTACTCTTTGCAAGTTCTGCAGACTTACTGTCTGGATATTTTGTGATAACTGCATTATAAAAAGCTTGTGCATTATCTTTATCACCTGTCTTATCCATTGAAATTGCTGTATGCAACATCAAAGTGGGCATATATGATGCTTTACCGTAAAGTTTTGCACTTTTCTTAAAATATGCAATAGCATCAGCATAATTTTTTCTATAATAATTTATTTCACCTATCATATAGTGAGAACGAGCAGGTTTGTAATTTTTCTTTATCAAATGATTATAATTCTTAAGTGCTTTAGTGTAAAGTTTTTTATCATAATAATCTTTAGCTTTTGTTGCAATATCACCATTTGATAGCTTATCTAACTTAGATTTTTTTGGTTTTGTCTTCTCTTTTAACTCTTTTGCAACTAAATCTTTAAATTTGTTTACATCGTTTACGAGTAAGTTAAATTCATTTTTTGTTACATATGCGCTGTTTATTTCATCAATTAATTTAGACATTTCAATTACAATAAGATTAAGTTTTTCTATCTCTTTTGTACTAACTACAATTTGATTATCATTTACTTGAATTAGATTAGTATTTCCCCCAATAGACTCAATAAGTCGCTTTTCATACTCATTATTACTTTTAAGTTGATCACTGTTTTTTTTATCTAAAGATTTTAGTTTAAGTTTATTTTCACGAGACAATGTACTTAAACTCTCAATAATAGTTTGCAATCCATCAATTCTTTCTCTTATAGAATCAACTTCATTTGCTTGATTTTTACTTTTTACAACTACTTTACGAAGATTTTTTTTGTTTTGGAGAATAACTTCTTCACTTGAGGTTAGACCATATGGGGTAGGATTACTTAAATCACCTGCACCAAACGCTGAAGGTTCGGCACAGTATAGATTATAAGGCAGGAACATTGCCAAAAAGGCAATTAATACGCTTCTATTCATAGATTACGGAAGAAGTTTGAAATCTACTCTACGGTTTTTAGCCCAACAATCTTCTGTTTTTAAAGTACACATCGGATTACTTTCACCATAACTTACCATTGTAATACGGTTAGCTTCAACACCTTCTGCAAGTAAAGATTTCTTAACTGTGTTTGATCTTCTTAATCCTAGTGCGAAGTTATATTCATCACTTCCCCACTCATCACAGTTACCTTCTAGTTTTAGTGAGTATTTACTTGCAGCACCATTTGCTATACTAGCATCATTTGTAACACGATTTTGCATATCTGCACGAATGTGAAATTTATCAAAATCAAAATATATTGTTTCCATGCCATCTTCTATACTGGACATTGAGCTACTTGCAGAGCTATATCTTCTATCTTCACTCATTACAGAAGCTTCATCAGATGGTACAGTTTCTGTCTCTACAGGTGTAACTTGTTCAACTGTACTCTCTGCAGCAATTTCCTGTTTTTCTTCAACAACAGGCTCTTTATCAGAACATCCACTTAAAACTAAAAGTGCTGTTACAACACTAGATATTACTATACTATTCATATTTAACTACCTTGAATTTTATTTGTTATGATTGTACCAAAATAATAATTAATATATTTTGATAATTTAATTTTTACCAATCCATTGATTGAACTTTACCATATTTAAGAGGGAAAAGATAGTTTTTATTGTGATTTAACCTAATAATTCCTATAGAACTTTGAGCTTTATAATTTTTAATGAAAATAATAGCATCGCCATCTACTGAAAACCTAGGAAACTCATTAACTCCAACTGCAGTAAGTCTTCTTATAAAATCTGTTTCTGTTGATATAAGATGCAGGTTAAAAGTATTTCTTGAAAATGCATTTGAACTCTCTCTGGCTTTATAAACTATATACTCACCAAAAGCACTACATGCTGCATTACTTTTACCATAATGAACCATTTGTTCAACACCACCATGGGAATTAATTTCCTTAGAAAAAATATTTGGATGACCTAAACGATCAGAAACAAATACTATTTTTTCTTTACCGACAAATTGCCCACTAACATCAATACCACCATATTTTGTTAATCTTTTTGTTTTTCTTGTGTTTACGTCATAAAGGTAAATATCCGGCTGACCTTTTGGTGCCATTGTAAGCAGTAGTTTCTTTCCATTATCACTTACATCAGAACATATCATCATTCCATCAGAAGATTTAATTATTTTACTTTTAGCAGTTCTAATATTTACATACTTCAGTGTTGGTTTTTTCTCATCTAATGAAGTATAATAAAATGAATCTTGTGCTTTATTTGCCCATTTTGGGAATATATTAAAACCACCTTTTACAACTACATGTTGATATGTAAGAGTATAGTCTGCTATAACTAATTCACTTTTTTTAGGTGCTACAACTCTTGAAAAGATAACTTTTCTTTTCATCCACTCTACTGATGGCTCACCCATATACTTATTTATATCATAGGCTATGGTATGAGAAACAAACATATAAATTTTTGGATTATTTACCTTGTAATTTTTATTAAATACAATGTTGTTTTTATTTAAAATCTTTAACTCTATATTAAGTGCACCACTATCATCTTTTCTAAGTTTATATCTTAAAACATAATCTATGTCTTTATTTTCGTAAACCACTTCACTAGCATCATAATCAACTGTACGATGGCTTCTGTCTACATTAAAGAGTGATATAACATTCATGTCGGCTACAAGCGATCTAAAGAATTTCATCTTAAATTTATTACTGAAGCTTACAGATGCATCTTCAACTGCTAAACTTGGAAGAGAATCGACTTTTTTAATTACCTCTATTGTCGCATCACTTGCAAAAGATATAGTTACTGCTATTAAAAATGAAATTAATATTTTCAAACTTACTCCTTAGATGTTAATGTTATTGTATATGTACCTGAACTGTTATCAGGATTTTTAGGAAAAACTATATTCATAAGTCTATCTTTAATATTGTCACACTCACTGTTTAACTCACTGTTGGCAGAGTACCTTAAAATTCTAAAATCATACACTTTGCCAATAGGACTAAGCTCAATAATAGCTTCTACACTATTTCCCTGAGAATTTTGAGGTGGATAAAAATGCTCATATACTAAAGCTTGAATTTTAGCTAAATATTCATTAACCTCAGTAGCTGTAGATGTCTTAACACTCTCTATATCTACCTTAGGGGCATTCATATTTCGAACTTTTTTTGATATTGATTCAACTTTGTTTTCATCTGACTTAGTTATCTTTTTTTGAATCTGCATAAGCCTTCTGTTACTTATTTTTTTTTCTGTTTTTTCTGTTTTTTTGATACTTTTTGTCCAAACATCGCTAAATAGATTATCTATATTAATCTCTTTACTTTTAACCGGTGTTGAAGTCTCTTCTTTAACTTGCTTTTTTACACTTTTTTTAACACTGCTTGATGCAATTTTTGGCGTAACTATAGAGACAGATATATAATTGTCTTTTTTCATAGCGAAACTATTTATTTTGTCTGATGAAACTAACATATATATAAATATTGTTAAAAAAAATATAAAAAGAGATAGTGATATGAAACCACTAATATAGAAATATCTATCGTTTCTATCCATTTGTAGCTAATGAAACCTCAGAAAAACCTGCTTGTTTAACAGCAGCCAATACTGACATAACAACACCATAATCCAAATTTTTATCTGCACTAATTAACACTGTTGCTTTTTTATCCAGCTTATTTGAATAAAGAAAAAAATTGTCCATAAATGAATTAAATAAAAAAGTGTCTTTATTGACTTTTAGATTTTTATCTTTATCAATAACAATATGAACAGGTGGAATTTTAGATAATTGAGTAGTTTTTGAACTTTGGGGAAGAATTATTTTCTCTTCATAAATCATATTTGGTGCTACAACCATCATAATTGCTAAAAGAACAAGCATAACATCCACAAGTGGAGTAATATTAAGTTCAGGTTTTTCGTCCCAGTTATACATTGCTTATTCTTTTCTAGCTAATATTGCATCACTTTGCATCCGCATGGAACTAATCAATTCAAATGATCTTCTTTTTAGTATTTGGTGATAAGTATATGCAAAAATCGCAACAAATATACCAGCGGCAGTAGCAACAAGAGCATCAGACACACCGCTTGCTATAACACTCATTCCACCACTGCTTTGTCCTATATGTGTAAATGTATCTAAAATAGAGACAACAGTACCAAACAGACCGATAAAAGGAGTAGTAGAAGCAAATATAGAAAGTAATGAGAGACCTTTAGTAGCTTCTTTAGTTGCAGCAAGCATTCCTAAATCTAAAACTTCTTTTGTAATATTTGAACCTGTTTTTAAAAAATTATTTAAAAATGATTGAGGATTTACTGTTTGTGCTCCCATAAGAAGGCTCTCAAGAGATCTATTCTCTATATCAAGCCAACTATTAACAGAGAAATAACGATAAAAAAACATCCAGTTTAATACTATAAAATATACGCTCAAAAGAGCTAAAACCCAAAGTGTTACCGGGTGGCTCTTTGTATAAAAATCGATTATTTCGTTAAACATTATTTATATTAAATTTTGAGCTGCTGATTCAATTCTTGCAGTAGCAGTTGCTATTGCAGGATTATTATCTTTAATAGAATCAATAAGTTCCTTAGCAGCATCAAGGGCTTTTGCAACATCACTTTCAGTCTCTCCGCGAATAGCTACAGCACCTTCAACTAATACAACAACTTTTTCTTCATCAACATTAACAACACCCCAGTTGATTAAAATTGATTCAACTGATTTATCTTCTTTTTCAATATCTATTACACCAGCTTCCAACAGTGTTGATAATGAAGAGTGTTCTGCCAGAACACCAAACTCGCCCTCTTCACCAGGAAGAGTTACGCTAATAGCTTCACCATTATAAATTTCACCATTAGGAGTTAGGATCTCAAGTTTTAAATTACTCATTTTGGTCCTTTACGAATTACTTCTTTTGAGATTTCTCAATTGCTTCATCCATGCTACCAACCATATAAAAAGAGTTTTCAGGCATGTCATCACATTCACCATCAAGAATCATTTTAAAACCTTTGATAGTATCTGCAAGTGAAACATATTTACCAGGAGAACCTGTAAATACCTCTGCAACAAAGAATGGTTGTGATAAGAATTTTTCAATTTTACGAGCTCTTTCAACAACATTTTTATCATCTTCAGAAAGCTCATCCATACCAAGAATCGCGATGATATCTTGAAGATCTTTATACTTTTGAAGTGTTTGTTGAACACCACGAGCAACATTATAGTGTTCTTCACCAATAATTTGCGGATCAAGTAGTCTTGAAGTTGAATCTAGTGGATCAACTGCAGGATAGATACCTTTTTCAGCAATTTTACGGTTAAGTACTGTAGTCGCATCTAAGTGAGCAAAAACAGAAGCCGGAGCCGGGTCAGTTAAGTCATCCGCTGGTACATAAACAGCTTGAACAGAAGTAATTGAACCAGTTTTAGTTGATGTAATTCTATCTTGTAATGCACCCATTTCACGAGCTAGAGTTGGTTGATAACCAACAGCTGAAGGGATACGACCAAGAAGTGCAGACATCTCTGAACCAGATTGAGCAAAACGGAAGATATTATCGATAAACATCAATACATCCAGTCCTTTTTCATCTCTAAAGTACTCAGCCATAGTAATACCTGTAAGAGCAATACGGTTACGTGCTCCTGGAGGCTCACTCATTTGACCATAACAAAGTGCAACTTTATCAAGTACGTTTGAGTCTTTCATCTCATGATAAAGGTCATTACCTTCACGAGTTCTTTCACCAACACCAGCGAATACAGATAATCCCTCATGACCCATTGCAACATTGTGAATAAGTTCCATGATAATAACTGTTTTACCAACACCGGCACCACCAAATAGTCCAACTTTACCACCCTTAGAGTAAGGAGCAAGTAAATCAACAACTTTGATACCTGTTTCAAACATCTCTGTAGTAGTTGACTGATCAACTAGTGGTGGAGGTGCACGGTGAATTGACCATGTTTCTGCATCAGTGATTTGCTCACCACCATCAATAGTCTCACCAATTACATTAAAGATACGACCAAGTACCTTATCTCCAACTGGAACTTTAATAGGAGCACCGGTAGCAGTAGCATCCATACCACGTACTAAACCTTCACTCATATCCATTGCAATCGTTCTAACACGACCGTCACCTAAGTGAGCTGCAACTTCTAGTACTAAACGAGTTGTAGTACCTTCTAAACTTACTTGAACTTCAATTGCTTCGTTAATCGTTGGAAGATAACCATCAAAATCAACATCAACAACCGGGCCCATAACCTGGCTTATTTTACCAATCATATTTTTCTCCATTATTTCATCGACTCCACACCACTTATAATCTCTATAAGTTCTGTAGTAATAGCTGCTTGTCTAGCTTTGTTAAACTGAACATTTAAACTCTTTACCATATCTTTAGCATTGTTAGTAGCTGTATCCATAGCCTGCATTCTAGCACTATGCTCAGCAGCAACTGAATCTATCAGTGCATAATACATAGCATATTGGACATATCTATTAACTAAAGAATCTAGCATTTTTTCATCATCTTGAGCTTCAATCTCAAGAATAGATTTTGTTTCATCACCACATTCAAACTGATCTGTATCTACTGGCAATACTGTATTAACATGTAACTCTTGAGTCATCATGTTTTTAAATCCATTGTAGATAATATGAAGACCATCAATTTTTCCATCTTTAAAATCTTCAATAGAAGTTTCAATGAAACCATCTGCTCTTTCTTTATCAGGCTTTGAACTAAGATCAATAACAGAATCGAAAAGTTCAACTTCGTTATATTTAAAAAATTCAACACCTTTTTTACCGATACCACGTAAACGCACTTTTACATTTTTCTCTTTATACTCTGCTAATAGTTTTTTAATAGCTTTAATTGTTTGAATATTAAAACCACCACATAAACCTTTATCAGCAGTTACAAAAACAATGTCAACTGTTTTTGGGTTTTCAATCTCTGTAAAACAACGATTGTCAATTCCACCAATTTTGTTGCATTTAATACGTCCAGCTATTTCGGCAATCACCTGATTCATTTTTGCAGCATATTGACGAGAGCGCTTAGCTAACTCTTCAGCACGACGAAGTTTTGCAGTTGATACAAGCTTCATCGCACGAGTCGTCTTTTGAGTGTTAGAAACACTCTTTATCTGTCTTTGAATATCTTTCAAGTTTGCCATAAAGTTTTCCTTATGCCGCTACAAAGCTAGCTTTGAACTCTTCAAGTGCTTTAATTAATAGTGCCTTCGTATCATCATCTACTTTTGAAACACTTCTGATATTCTCAAAAATTTGAGGATATGTTGCTTCTATAAATGGATACATTTCAGCTTCAAAACGAACTACATTTGATGCATCGAAATCATCTAAGAAACCTTCATTTCCAGCGAAAATGATTGTAACTTGCTTCTCAGCAGAAAGTGGAGAGAAAGGACCTTGTTTAAGAACCTCTACCATTCTTTGACCACGTTCTAGTTGATTACGAGATGTAACATCAAGATCAGATGCGAACTGAGCAAATGCTTGAAGTTCACGATACTGAGCAAGGTCAAGACGTAAAGTACCAGCAACTTGCTTAGTAGCTTTAATTTGAGCAGCACCACCAACACGAGATACAGAAAGACCAACGTTAATCGCTGGACGTACACCCGAGTTAAATAGTTCAGTCTCAAGGAAAATCTGACCATCAGTTATTGAAATAACATTAGTTGGAATATATGCCGCAACATCACCCTCTTGTGTTTCAATAATAGGAAGAGCAGTAAGCGATCCAGCTCCATCTTCATCACATAATTTTGCAGCACGTTCTAAAAGACGAGAGTGAATATAAAAAACATCACCAGGATATGCTTCACGACCTGGAGGACGACGAAGAATAAGTGACATTTCACGGTAAGCAACTGCATGCTTAGATAAATCATCATAAACAATTAGACCATGTCTTGCGTTATCACGGAAATACTCACCCATAGCAACACCAGTATATGGAGCTAAAAATTGAAGTGCAGCAGCTTCAGCAGCTGTTGCAGATACAACAATTGTATATTCCATTGCACCATGTTCTTCTAAACGACGAACGATTTGTGCAACTGTTGATTCTTTTTGACCTATTGCTACATATATACAAGAAACACCATTACCTTTTTGGTTAATGATTGCATCTAGTGCAACTGTAGTTTTACCAGTTTGTCTGTCACCAATGATAAGTTCACGTTGACCACGACCGATTGGAACAAGTGCATCAATAGCTTTAATACCAGTTGCTAATGGCTCATGAACTGATTTTCTGTTCATAATTCCAGGTGCTTTTTCCTCAACGAAACGACTCTCAGTTGATTCAATAGGACCTTTACCATCGATTGGCTCACCAAGTGCATTTACAACACGACCAAGAAGAGCATCACCAACAGGAACTTTAAGAAGTTTACCTAATCTTTTAACGCTCATTCCTTCACGAAGCTCAGTACCAGCACCAAGTATAACAACACCTACTGCACTTTCTTCAAGGTTCATTACTAAACCTTGAGTCCCCTCGTCGAACTCTACCATTTCACCAGCCATAACATTGCTAAGTCCGTAAACTTGTGCAACACCATCAGCATAAGAAACAATCTTACCAGTTTCATTAATATCAACACTTAGTTCAAAGTTATCGATACGCTCTTTAATTATTGAGCTGATTTCATCAGCTTGAATTTTTGCTACCACTATATATCTCCTCTCTTGAAGTTAAATTGCTTTTATAATATGTTCTATAATTTGACTATTGATTCTCGACTTAGAGAAGCTTATTTCAACTCCAAGGTCTTCAACATCTACTCTTATACCGTTAAAGTCGTCTTTTACAAACTCTAATGATATATTAGAATCAAATCTTTTACCTAATCCACTACTTAAATCTTTTATAACTTTTGCACTGATATCACTATCACTATCTACAATTCCATTATAATTTTTACTAGTTGTAGCTATATCTTTTCTCATTACTTCTGCAATTGCAGGAATAATGTTAATACGATTATGCTCAGCAAGTAATTTGATCAAGTTTTCTACATCTTTCGATTTAGCAGATTTAACTGCTGATAAAAGAATTTCAGACTTTTGGTCTTTACTTACATCTGGATTATTAATAATTTGAATAAACTTCTCATTATTAAAAGACTCAGCTAAAGCAGAAAATATCAAAGTCATATTTTGCATAGACTTTATATCAGAACTTTTTTTAATAGCTTTAATATATCTTTTTGCGATTAACTCTTCCATGTTATGCCACCTTCTTTAAGATAACATTAGCCATAGCTTCTCTATCAAAACTATCACTGCTTTGACTCAACACTTCTTCAAGCGTCTCTTCTACAACACTGCGAACCATTTTTCTTTGTTCAAAGTCCATCAACGTAATCTGTTGTTTAGCAAGAATCTCTAAATCAACATCACATTGAGTTATGATATTATCATTTAGAATTTTGTTCTCTTTTTTAGAGCTAATAGCTAGTTCTTCAGCAAACTTTTCAGCATCTGTAATCTTAGCTAGTGCCTCTTTTTTAAGAGCTCCAGTTTCTTTTAATTTATCTTGAACTTTTTTCAACTCATCAGCTATTGCCTGACTTCTAGATGCAAAATAGTTTTTTACCGGTTCAGCAACTAAATACCAAATAAGTCCGGCAAAAAGTAAAAAGTTTACTGTTCTTTGAACTATATCAGTACCTGCATTCTCTGCACTAGATGCTAATGCTACTGTTGATATCATAATCATTAATACTATAATTCTACTCACACCACATCCTTATATTTGACTAAATTTAGCTTTTACAGCTTCACTGAACAATGGAACTTGTGATTTTAAATCACCAATTAACTGCTCACGAGATTTGGCAAGTGATTGCTCAAACTCTGAATACTCTCTTGCTAATTCAGCACGCTTTGCTTCTAACTTACTGTCTGCTAACTCTTTAGCATCTGTTATAACTTTCTCTCTTAGGGCCGCAGATTCCAGTTTAGCATTATCAATTATTGATTGTGCTTTTGAATAAAACTCATTGATTTCATCATCATTAGAACCTACTTTTTGTAAGTCTTTTTTGATGTCTTCATCTCTTTTATTCATATAAGCGAATAATGGATTATAAAGCCAACTGTTAAGAGTGGCAATAAGTGTAAGAAACACGATTAATGTAGCTAAAAGTAGTATCGGATTAATATCTAACATAGCACCTCCTAAAAGTTGCGTGATTATACTATGATAAAATTAAAAGAATTGTTAAAGGAAGAATAAATTTATAAATTTGTATTATTTTGAGTATTATTTTGTCAAATAAGTTAAAAAATCATTAAT
>DAOVJL010000072.1 GCA_030673275.1 Sulfurimonas sp. | reverse complement strand
CTGTTGGTGGAATCTTGCTGGAACTCTCGAAATGAAAATAGCAAAAATCACAACCGAAGTTAAATATATAGAGCTTAAAACTCCATTTAAAACAGCTCTTCGAGAAACAACACATGTTGAATTTGTTAGGGTACATGTAGAGGATGAAAATGGCTTAGTAGCAATTGGGGAAGCTCCAGCGACAAAAGCTATAACAGGTGAAGATATTGAGATAATTTTAAATTCAATAGATAGTGTAAAAGAGAAGTTTATAGGTTTGACATGTCAAGAGGCTATACTCAAATTACACTCCATTGAGAGTATCGGTTCAAGTGCTTCCTCAGCCCTTGATATGGCTTTTATATCTCTACATGTAAAAGAAAAAAAGCAAACTTTATCAGAGTATTTTCAAACAAAAGATTTAAGCCCTTTAAAGACAGATGTAACTATAAGTCTAAACTCTGCGGATGTTATGCTCGAAGATGCGAAAAAAGCTTTTAAAGATGAGATGTTAATACTCAAAGTAAAACTCGGAAGTGACATTTCACATGCCGTGGAAGTAATAAAAAAAATATCAGATGAACTTCCGGATGTTGGTATTATTGTAGATGCAAATCAGGCTTGGAGTTTAGAGGATTCACTTTTGTTTATAGAGGCTATGAAAGATATAAACATAGAACTTATAGAGCAGCCTGTAGTCGCAGATGATTTGAATGGCTTGAAACTAATTAGTGACATGTCACATATTTCAATTCTTGCAGATGAAGCAGTTTTTACACTTGGGGATGCTAAAAAAGTTATGGAATCTTGTAGTGCCCACATGATAAATATCAAACTTATGAAGTGCGGTGGAGTTACAAAAGCTATAGAAATTTTAGAATATGCAAGAAAAAACAGTATTACATGTATGTTGGGTTCGATGCTTGAAGGTCCACATTCAATCAATATAGCACTGTATCTTGCAATGGCTTATCGTGATGTTATTAAGTACATTGATTTAGACAGCCCTCTACTTTATAAAGAGCCATCAAGTGAACTGGATTTTGAATTTAACGGTTGCAAGATTTCACTTAAAAAGTGAAGCTTTGCTTTTTAAA
Organism: Sulfurimonas sp.; assembly: GCA_030673275.1. GTDB lineage: Bacteria > Campylobacterota > Campylobacteria > Campylobacterales > Sulfurimonadaceae > Sulfurimonas. The sequence goes on along the minus strand of DAOVJL010000072.1, from coordinate 5,394 downwards.
TACATGAAATTTTGTTGCAACTTTTTCTTTCTCAAGACCAAGCTTTTTAACGGCTTTAGGGTTTACTAAGAACCAGCCAAGAGTCACATCAACTCTATCTCCTTTAAGGATTTTAAAGTCTCTCTTAACAGCTCTTTTCTCATTTGCTTTAATCATAGTGTCTTTAAGTGTTTTATCTGCTATCCACGGCATAGCTGGCTTGCCATCTTTACCTATGACCCTTACAAAAACTTCTTTTTCAAGTTTTATAGTCTTATGAGCTCTTTTTATACTGATTTTTAAAATTGCCACGCGTAGAGGGTGAAGCAGAAGTGCATGCGAAGTTCTATTGTCAATATTTACTATAAAATTATCTATATTTCTAAGAATAGAGATATCTACATACTGAGTTAACATGTCAGAGTGAAAGTGACTTCCGGCAAAACCATGAAAAGAGTGGGTTTTTGTGTCATTAATTGATGAAATACTACCCTTTACTTTTGGCATGTGGCAACTTACACAGTTAGCTCCATCCATCTCATTATTTATATCGGTAGAGCATACATTCAGTTTATGTTTATTCATTTTATGAGAGTGACACCCTATACAAACATTTCCATTTTGCATGTTTTTATTAATAGTGGATGAAATCTTATGATATGGCGATTCAAGACGACTTTTCATCGTACCGTAATACTCTTTTTCATTTTTATTTATGATATTTGTATTACTCTTTGGATGTTTTTCAATACTCTCTATACGGTGGCAGTATGCACAGCCAATAGCCTCTTGGTGAGTTGCATTTTTAGTGTCAGGCATCGCTTTTTCACCTTTTGTCAACATCTTGTCTAAGTTGTCAGCTCCGGGAGCATGGCACTTTCCACACTGGTATCTGCTGTTTTTTGTATTTGCAGGATGTATGAGCCAAGTGGCATTATGAATAGGATCTTTGCTCGGTGTTGCATTTGCATGCATTGAGCCATAAAACTCACTATATATTTGAGCGTGACACGTTTGACAATCTTTACTTGGAGCAAACTTATGTACTCCGTCATTTGCAAAGAGTGATATTGCAAAAAGTAAAAGTATTGGTAGTGCTTTCATTAAGTATCCTTTAATTGTAGCTATTTTATGATTATATCTATTATTGCTTACTAGAATCTTGTGCTACATATCTAAGCCAGATAAATCCAAATAAGCCAGCTATCAGTGAAGCCGCTAAAATACCGATTTTCGCCTGAAATATTAGAGTTTCATTACCTATAAATGCTAAATCGGCAATAAAGATAGACATAGTAAATCCAATTCCGCCAAGAAAAGCGACACCAAAAACTTGACTCATACTACTGCCATCGGGAAGTTTTGCAATACCTAGTTTTATTGCTAAGTAAGCTACACCGGCAATTCCTAAGACTTTTCCAAAAATAAGTCCGGCTATAATTCCAAGTGAAACAGGTTTAGTTATAGTTTCAAACATAGAGGAAAAATCAATAGATATACCGGCATTAGCCAGTGCAAAAAGAGGAATAACTAATAAACTCACAGGAAGATGCAGGTCATGTTCAAGCCTTGCAGAGGGTGAGCTTACCGAATCTATTCTATCTTTAATATTTTGCAGTATAGCTTTTTGTTTTTCATGCATCATATAATCTGTAGCAACCGGGTAATTATCATATTCATCAAGTCTGTTTTTTGTATGATTGGTAAAATCAAGAGGAGTAAACTTTGGTTTAGACGGTATTGCCATAGCAGCAATTACTCCTGCTATAGTTGCATGAACACCAGACTCAAGCATAAATAGCCACATAACAGCTCCAACAATAAAGTACGGAAGAACCGCATGAATTCCAAAACGGTTAAACAGTACTAAAATTAGAAAAGAGATAAGTGCCAAACTAAGTGGAATCATATTTATTTGTTCAGTATAAAATATAGCAATAACTACAACTGCACCGAGATCATCAACTATTGCTAAGGCCACCAAAAATGTTACAAGTGGAGCTGATACTCTTTTTCCAAGAAGCACTAAGGCACTAATTGCAAAAGCTATATCTGTTGCCATTGGGATTCCCCAACCGTTTGCACCTTCTGTACCATTGGTTATGCTGATATATATAAGTGCCGGCAGAAGCATACCGCCTATGGCTGATAAGATTGGCAGCATTGCAACTTTTATATTTGAGAGTTCACCTACTAAAATTTCTCTTTTTATTTCCAGTCCAATAATAAAGAAAAATATAGCCATCAGTCCGTCGTTTATCCAATGGTGTATGCTTTTAGAAACACTCCAAGAACCTACCAAAACATCTATCTTTGTATGGAAAAAGTGTAGATATGCCTCTGCAAATGGAGAGTTGGCAAGAACCAAAGCAATAACTGTCATAAGCATTAGCATTAATCCAGTAGTTGTTTGAGCATGAATAAAATCTTCAAAAGGAGTAGCCATCTTGTCAAATGCTTTTTCCCACGGTGCATACATCTTCATAAATTTTCCTTTAATAAACAATAATATTATAACTAAGGAGTAATAACTTTAAATAACGAATGCTATAATCTTTTTATGAATTTAAAAGAGCTAGAGAACGGATCTGTATTATTGTTTGGAAAGAGCCGTGCTTTTAGCAGTGATGAGTTCGCTTCACAAATGAAGTTTCATAAAATATCAGTGTGTAAAGAGTTTAATGATGACGTTGTTGTTGTTATTGATGGTAGGATGATGACTCCGTATGAAGAAAATACAAGCGATGCTCTTTATGAGAAGTATTCTAAAACTTTAGAGTTTATTTCTATAGATATTTTGGAAAAAGAGTTGGCAAAATATATAGATCCAGATACTCTTTTAATGAGTCTTAAACTCTCTCATGATAAAGCTAGACTAAAAAGTTTTATACAAAACTCGATGCTTAGTGATGAACTGTTTTTAAAACTTTTAAAGATGTACTCTTGGTCATATGAAGATTTTTTTGAAAATGATGATAATCGTGATGTAAGTTCTGCTTTTATCTTGCGTTTTTATGAAAATATTGAGCGAAACCATAATGTTCAATATGCAACAACCGGTATTATGCACTTAGTAGCACAAGCAAAAAGTACAGAACTTTTAAAAGCTATTTCTTTGCTTGAACCAATAAAGTACAACCATAAAATACAACTAGCGATTGCTATGAGTATTTATTGTGATGATGATATGCAGGAGTCGTTTTACAAAACAAACAATCTTGAAATATTAGAGGCACTGTCAATAAATAAAAACTTGAAACGAACTCTTATTGAAGAGTTTTTAAAAGATGAAGAATTAGGAAGAAATGTAGCTAGAAATATAGAACTGACAGAAGAACTATTTGAACTTTGTAAAAGTCATAAATTAGGACTAGCACTAAATGAAAGCTTGACTTTAGAGATGCAAGAAGAGTTACTTTCACTCAAAGATGAAGAGACTTCCTATTCTTTGGCTCTTAACAATAATATTAACGAAAAGATTTTAGCTGTACTTCTAAAGAGTACAAATCAAGATATAAAATCTGCCATTTATGAAAATAAATCAACTCCTGTATCTATACTTGAAGAGGCTTACAAAAATAATCTTCATTATGAAGAATTGGCAAAAAATGAGAATACACCAATAGAGATTTTGTATCAACTTCAACTAGATAGCAGATATGAGAGATTTGTAAAAACTAATGCTGGATTTGGTAAACATATCCAACAAGAAAATATGGGGTGGGAAGCGTGAAAGCAACAGATTTAATAGATACAATAACCTCTTTAGTAGAACAGAAAGTTCCAACATTTTTATGGGGTGCACCAGGAATCGGAAAGTCATCAATTGTTAGGCAGATAGCGGATGATAAGGGGGTTGGTTTTATTGATTTAAGGCTTGCTCTTATGGATCCAACAGATTTAAAAGGTATACCTTTTTACGATAAAGAGTCTCATACCGCATTGTGGGCACCTCCCGCATTTTTACCGAAAGAGGGTGAAGGAATTCTGTTTTTAGATGAGTTAAATGCTGCGCCGCCATCTGTTCAAGCTTCAGCATATCAGCTGATTTTAGATAGAAAAGTCGGTGAGTATGAACTGCCCGACGGATGGGCAATAGTCGCGGCTGGAAATCGTGAGGGTGACAGAGGTGTAACTTACAGAATGCCAAGTCCATTGGCAAACAGATTTGTTCATTTTGAGATGGAAGTAAATGTTGAAGACTGGAGACTTTGGGCTTACAGCAGAGGTCTTGATGAGAGAGTGATTTCATACATCTCATACAGGAGTGAACATTTGTTCACGTTTGATGCAAAGAGTGATGTTAAAAGCTTTGCAACGCCTAGGAGTTGGGAATATGTAAATAGCATATTGCTTAGCTCTTTAACAAAAGAATTACTTTTAGATACTGTCTCTGGTGCCATTGGAAAAGATGTTGCAGTCTCTTTTTTGAGCTTTTGTAAAGTGATGAACAGGCTTCCTGACATAGAAAATATTTTGGCATGTGGAAGTGGTGAGTACAGTGATGAGGTTGATGTTCTATATGCTCTAAGTACAGGTCTTGTTAGCGCATATCTCAAAGAGAACAGTGATGAAAATTTAGATAATCTGCTCAGTTATACTTTAGGTTTAAAGAGTGAATTTGCTGTAATGATAGTTCAAGATTTACAGAGAAATGGTGTAAGTATGGAACACTCTGAAGTTTTTAAAGAGTGGGTTAAAAAGTTCTCTTTCCTTTTAGGATAACAGCTACATGTTAATTGAGCAAAAAATCTCAAAAGCTAAAGCAAAACTTCTAGTTGACTATCCGCTCTTTGGAACTATCGCTTCAAGATTAGAGATTGTTCTAAATGATGATATACAGAGTTTTAAAAGCAATGGAATCAAGCTTGAATACAACAGTGATTTTTTTCAAGATTTGAGAGTGAGTGAGATGGAATTTGTGTTTGCAAATGGAGCTATGCATGCCTCACTCGCTCATGAGCAGAGAAAAAATGGCAGAAGCGGTTGGCTTTGGCAGTTAGCAACGGACTATGCTATAAATGATATGCTTGTTGAAAATGGTTTAGACAGACCAGATAAAGCACTCTACAGAGTGCGTTTTAAAGGTCTTTATTCCGAGGAAATATATGAAGAACTAAAGGCCGATATGCTGAGAGATGTAAATTCAGAGAGTTCTAGTGAATCTAGTGAAGATTCAGAAGTTAATAGACTCGACGAGTCCAGCTTATATAATAACTCAGACCAAGAACTTCAAGACCAAACTAAGCAAGACCAAATCCAACAAGAACAACTCTTTAAAGAATTTGCAAAAGCCACACTGGAAGCCGAAGAGAAAAAAAGTGAAATACCTCTACATGTAGATAGATTTTTTACTCTTACATGTGAGGGTAAAATCGACTGGCGAGATGAGTTAAAAGTAGCTATTGACAAGTT
>DAOVJL010000251.1 GCA_030673275.1 Sulfurimonas sp. | reverse complement strand
TAGAAAAGAATCCTGAATTAGCAAGAAAAACATCTGAGAAATATAATTATATAATGGTAGATGAGTATCAAGATACAAATGAGTTGCAGTTAAAACTTCTGCAAAAACTTTGTACTTCACATAATAATCTTTGTGTTGTAGGCGATGATGACCAGAGTATTTATGGTTGGCGTGGTGCGCACATAAGAAATATTATGGAGTTTGACCAAGATTTTGCCGGAACAAATACTTTTAAACTTGAAGAAAACTACCGCTCTAAAGAACCAATCCTAAAAGTTGCAAACGCACTTATAGAGCATAATCGCTCACGACTAGGAAAAAAATTACTCCCTACTCGCGGAAGTGGTGAAGATGTGACTATTTTAAACTCTAATGACGAGAATGAAGAGGCTAGAAAAATTGCTTTAAAGATTACTAAACTTTTAGACTCAGGTGTTAAAGCAGAAAATATAGCGGTACTCTATCGCGTAAATGTTTTAAGTCGTTCGATTGAAGAGGGACTGAATCGTTCAGGTATAAACTACAAACTTGTCGGCGGGTTGAGATTTTATGATCGCGCAGAGATAAAAGACCTTATAAGTTATATCAGAGTTATTACCAATTTTCATGATGATTTTTCATTTAAACGCATTGTAAATAAACCAAAAAGAGGTTTAGGAAAAGCAAGTGTTGACAAGATAGAACTGGCAGCTCATGCAAACGATACTTCAATCTTTGAATTCATTAAAAAAATCTCTGTTGCTGATTTAGAACTTCTTGTTAGAAAGAAAAATGCTAAAACACTCAAAAAGTTTGTTAGAGATATACAAAAGGTAGCAAAAACTGTAACAGAGTCTACTTATAACTTTATAGATGTCTTAGAAGATACTTTTCATCTCAAAGATATCTACAAAGGTATGCAGGATGAGGCAGACAGGGTTTTAAATATGGATGAGTTCTATGGACTGTTTCGTGATTTTGTAAAGAACTCTCCTGATGCATCTTTAGATGAGTTCTTAAATGAATTGACACTTCAAAGTGAACAGGATCAGGTTGAGGGTGAGAGCATCTACATGATGAGTATTCACGCTTCTAAAGGTTTAGAGTTTGATCATATATTTATTATTGGGCTGGAAGAGGGATTCTTACCTCTTGTTGGAGATGGAAGTGATCTTGAAGAGGAGAGACGACTCGGTTATGTCTCTTTTACCAGAGCTAAAGATACTCTTACTCTTTCACATGCTGGCAGTAGATTTTACAAGGGTAGAAGAAGTGACCTGCAAAAAAGTAGATTTTTCAATGAGGCAGGACTTTGTGAAGGCTCACTGATAGTTGAGAAAAACACAGCCTTTAAAAAAGGTGACTTAGTGCGTCATAAAATCTTTGGAACAGGTAGAGTAACAGGTGTAAGTAAATCTGGTAGAGAGTTTAAACTAAACATCAACTTTGCAGGTACAAAAAGAGATATTTTAGCCTCATTCGTTGAGAGACTATGAACAGGCTCTTTGTAGCATACAAACCAACAGGAATAAGTTCAAATTTTTTTTTAACAAAACTAAAGAGAAAATATAAGACTAAAAAAGCCGGTTTTTCAGGAACGCTTGACCCTTTTGCCAAAGGTGTACTTCTTATCGGTATAGGCTCTTATACGAAACTTTTTCGATTTTTAGATAAAACTCCAAAAACTTACAGAGCAACTCTTTGGCTTGGCGCAAAGAGTGATAGTTTAGATACAGAGCTGATTGAAAATGTAGATATAGTAAAAGAGTTTTCAGAAGATGAAGTTTTACATGTAGTTAAATCTTTAGAGGGCGAGCTTGAGTATGAGCCTCCAATATTTAGCGCAAAACGTATAGACGGGCAGAGAGCTTATGACCTGGCTCGTGCTGGAGTTGAGTTTACGCTTAATAAAATAAATTCAACTATTTTAGAGACAAAACTTATAAGTTACTGTCATCCATTTATAACTTTTGAAGCTACAGTCTCAGAGGGAACATATATCCGTTCACTTGGGCGTATAATTGCAAACAGGCTCGGTCTAGAGTTTGGAAGTCTCAGTGCATTAGAGAGACTCTGTGAGGGACAGTTTAGATATAATGATGAGAAGGTCTTGGATATCAAAAAATCTCTAAACATTCCGCAAAATTTTTACACAGGTGAGAGTGATAATCTTAAATATGGAAGAGTTCTTGCTTTAGAAGATTTAGAGATTAAAGAAGAGGGGTATTACTGGCTTGATAGTGGTAGTTTTATCTCTGTAATAAATATAGTGAAAACCGAAGTAAAATATGAATTAGGCAGGATTGAATGTTAGTACTAGCCAGAAAAACAAATGAATCGATAGTATTAAGCGATGATATAATTATAAGAGTTATATCCATTGATAAAGGTGTTGTAAAATTGGGCATTGATGCACCTAAAAACATCTCTATAGTTAGAAGTGAACTGCTTGAAGATGTCAAAGATTCAAATATTGCTGCTTCTAAAGAAGTGAAACTAGGCGACTTAAATCTACTTAGCTCAATTATTAAAAAATAAGAGACAGAT
>DAOVJL010000044.1 GCA_030673275.1 Sulfurimonas sp. | reverse complement strand
CATAAGCCTAAGTAGAGCACTTAAAAATCTAAAGTGCTACATATCAAGCGGGGAAGAGATAAAAGTAGAGTGGATTTCATCAACAGAGATTGAGGTCAGTGCAAATGCACCGCTTAAACCACCTAGACAAAAGTACACATGCACTGCACCGGCTGAGAATGGAAAATGGTACTGGTACTCTCATCTGTGGATAGTTAAATAGTTATAAGCCTTCAGTTTAGTGCTAGTCATCTTCTTTTGTATCATCTGATTTACTTGCTTTTTTTGTTTTTTTATTACGGTGGCGCAGTTTCTTCTTTTTATCTTTAGTTGAGTGTGCCACCTCATCATTACTTGGAATAAACCCTTCTACTACTTCTTGCGGTATTTCATTTTTTAGTCTTATCTCTATGACAGCAAGATAGCCCTCTTCTTCAGGAGACACAAAAGAGATAGACTCCCCTACTTCATCAACTAAAATAAGACGGCTGAAATAGTCCTCATGCTGATGAGGAAGATCATAGTTTATAATAATCTCTATATCACTAAGCTCCAAAGATTGTAAAATCTTGTCTGTAGTTATAAGCATATTTATTTTGCATGTATTGAAAGCTTCAGCAGCTTCTTCTATCTGTTCTTTTCTATGATTACCATGTATAGAAGTAGTTTTTATATCTTTAGAGTTTAGATATGTACAAAGCTCATCTGCTCTGCGTTTACTTTTTACAACAACTACAGTCTTTTTCTTATCACTGTTTTTAATAAACTGCTCAAACATAGCAGCTTTGTCTTGTTGCTCGGCAAAATAAACTACCTGCTTAGTGCGTTTGCCGACATTTACATTGTCATAGTATTTTTTTTTGCTAGGTTTTTTAATCGTTTCTTCTGACATGTAGTTTATTCCTTGAATATTTATGCGAATTATAGCTGAGTTTTAAACTATTATTTTATCGACTTGAGTAGCGTTGGCAATTCTTGTAATGTTTTAATCTTGTAAGTTGCACTGCTAAAATCATGAGTTGCCGTGAATTCATTTTCTACCACTGCACACTCTATCCCTGCATTTACTGCTGAACTTAGCCCTCTTTGTGAATCTTCAATAACTAAACATTGCTTATGTGTGGCATTAAACTTTTTCATACCGGCAAGATACGGGTCTGCATATGGCTTCGAACGAGAATATTCTTCAACACAGAGTGTAAAATCCATATACTTTACTATTTCTCTCTGGGAATGTATAAGATCAAAGTCAACCCGTCTTGATGTTGTAACAATACCAAAGTTATACTCTTTTGACAGCTCTTCAAGTACGTCAATCACACCATCTATCTCTATAGGTTGTGAAGAGATAAACTCTCGATAGTATATATCTCTGCGTCTTCGTTGTTCATCAACTGTACTTTGAGTGTGTCCATATTTTTTTGCTACTTCCCAAGCTGTGCCACCTCTTGCCATAATCTCCATATAAACATCAAAAGTAAGTTCAACATCTATCTCATGTAAAGATTTTTTATTTGCTTCATAGTACCATTTTTCAGTCTCTACCAGCACACCGTCATTATCAAATAGTAAATATTTTTTCATTTGAGAATTTTAACATAAAATAAAACTAAAGAAAAAAATTAGTCTTGTTAAATATCTATGGCTATAATTTCTGCAAATTAAATATTAGGATATATACATGTCAAAACTTTTACCTACTGTAATAGGTTGTTTAGCTCTTATTACCACTTCAGCCATAGCAGGCAATTCACTTAAAACCCAAGAACAAAAGGCTGGTTATGTTATTGGGATTCAATTAGGCAAGCAGCTTATGATATCTAAAGATGATATTGACTTGAACGCAATGAAACAGGGAATGAAAGATATTTTTAAAGGTAATAAACCTAAATTATCTAATGATGAGATGCGCAATGCAATGATGACATACCAAGAGACTAAGAAAAAAAGAGAACTTGCCATGGTTGGTAAATTTTCAAGCCATAATAAAAAAGAGGGTCTTGCATACCTTGCGGCAAATAAAAAGAAAAAAGGTGTTAAAACTCTAAAGAGTGGTCTTCAATACAAAGTGCTTAAATCAGGAAAAGGGAAAGTTCATCCTAAAATTACAGATAAAGTAGTTACACATTATCATGGTAGTTTGATTGATGGAACTGTTTTTGACAGCTCAGTTGATCGTGGTGAAGCAGTAAGCTTTCCTGTAAATGCAGTTATTAAAGGCTGGACAGAGGCTCTTATGAAGATGAAAGTTGGAGACAAATGGCAGCTAGTGATCCCATCCACTTTAGCATATGGTGAACAAGGTGCTCCTCCAAAAATTGGTCCGGGTGCTACACTGATATTTGATGTTGAACTGCTAGAGATTCAGTAAAAATTTAAGAGAGCTTAGTCTATCTAAGCTTTCTAATAAACACAACTTTGAGATAGTTACCCTCTTTAAACTTATCATGCACTCTAAAATCTTTTGGCAGTGAGAAACTCTCTTCAACTGTATACTTCCCATTTAACTCTTTAAATGCTCTTTTTATAAAATCTCTAAATGTCATCATGCTAAAGTTTGCAGAGTTTGTAGATGCAACTATTACACCACCTTTTGTTGTAATCTGGATAGCTTCTTTTAGGAGTTTTACATAGTCTTTTGAAGCAGAAAATGTATGTTTTTTACTCCTTGCAAAACTGGGTGGATCAAGAACTACCATATCAAATGACAATTTTTTTCGCACTGCATATTTAAAGTAGTTAAAAACATCTTCTACTATGATGTCTTGTTTATCTACATGTATATTATTTATAGTAAATTGTTCTTTTGTTTTAGAAAGACTTCTTTTTGCCAAATCAACACTCGTAGTCTTTTTTGAACCGCCAAGGGCTGCAAAAATTGAAAATGCCCCTGTGTATGAAAAAGTGTTTAGGACGGTTTTACCCTTTGCATATTTATCGCGAATAGTCTTTCTCACATCTCTTTGGTCTAAAAACACCCCGACCATTGGTCCATCATCTAAATATATTGCAAAGTTTACACCATTTTCTTTTACTGTTATGGGAGCCTCAGCTCTCTCTCCGCATACAAAATCATCTTTATCATCAAGATACATGCCTTTTGTATCAAATCTCTTCTTTTGGTATATACCTTTATACTCAACTGAAGATTTAAGTGCTTCTAAAACAGTCTCTTTTAATTCATATATACCAATAGAATACCATGTAAGCATATAAAAACCATCAAAGTAATCTATAGTTAAACCACCTATTCCGTCACCCTCACCATTAAAAACTCTAAAAGCCGTAGTGTTTTTATCACTAAAAAAATCTTCTCTATACTTTAGGGCAGGTTTTATCTTTTTTACGAAAAAATCCACATCTATCTTTTCATCTTTTTTTGATGTCAGTACCCAGCCATAACCTTTGTTTTGTATGCCGTAGTAGCCTTTAACTATGAACTTTTTTCTATTATCTACCAGATTTACTATCGCACCCTCTTGGCTTACTTTATTCCAATCAACAACAGACTCTTTTGAGATTAACGGGTATCCATCTCTATACTCGTTAATAAATTCTGGTTTTAGAGTTAACTCTATCTCTTTATACATGTTCATTTATCCTTGTTGGAATTATAGTGTAAAAGTTATGCAAAAAAAACAAACATATCATCTGAATTTCTGATAAAATTATATATAATATTTTGCAAAAGGCTTTAAATGGCATCTTCTAACATTAGAAGTTCCGGCTTTTCCCTTGCAAAGGGCAAAGAACTAACCGGTGATGATTTTTATGACGTAAAGACTATAGGCGGCATTACCGTTGGCATAGTTTGTGATGGAGTTGGAGGAGCCCAAGAAGGTGCTGAAGCTGCTGCAAGAGTCACAAATTATCTGATGAACAACTTTAAAATCCGTCCAAAAGTATGGAGTATTGAAAAATCCATAAATACATTTATAAAGTCTATCAACTCCATACTATATCAAGAATCAATGGTTAATTATGAGAGAACTGAACTTATAACCACACTTACTATTGTTGTTATAGAAGGTAATAAACTTTACGGTGCAAATGTTGGAGACAGCAGAGTTTATCTGCTAAGAGATAATGTTTTAAATCAATTATCTCTTGACCATACTATGCAGGAGCCGGGATATGAAAATGTTTTAACTCAAGCTATCGGAATAGATAAAGATGTCGACCCGTATTATTTTGAAAATACAATCCTTCAAGACGATAAGATACTGCTTTGCAGTGATGGACTTTACGACATCATGAATGAAAAACATCTTGAAACTGACATAAATTTAGGTGCTCATGCCTTGGTAAAAAAAGCCAGTACACTTGTAGAAAACAATCTTCCTGATGATACTACAGCTGTAATTATTGAAATTTTACAGGCAAATGAACTTCAATCACTAATAAAACAAAATCTCCCTATACAAGAGAGTCTTAAACATGGACAGACCATAGATGGCTACACCCTTGAGAAGTCTCTTATTCACAACCACAGAACATGGCTGTGTTCCAAAAAAACAAAACAATATGTAGTAAAATTTGCTCCTCGTGAAGCGATTGACGATAAACAAATACTGGATCTATTTGTCAAAGAAGCGTGGAATGCAAAAAGATTAAAAGCAAACTTTTTCCCAAAGGCAGTTGTCCCTAAAAACAGAACTCAAAGATACTATGTTATGCAACTAATAGGTGGTGAAAACCTGGACAGTATACTTGATTATAAAACTCTCTCCATCGATGACGCTGTAAATCTTGGAAAAATTCTGCTTGATATGTCACAATACCTTTTAAAGTACGACTTAGTTCATGGTGATATAAAACCGCATAATGTAATGCTTGAAAAGAACAATGAAGAGATAGATTTTAAAATTATTGACTTTGGAAATGTTACAGAGATTTTTTCAACAGATACAAAAGCTGGAACTCCTAGCTTTTTATCTCCAGAGAGATTTCAAAATGAAGCCATCAGTGAATCCAGTGAAATATTTTCTATAGGAGTGACACTGTATCTGGCTTTAACAGGCAAATATCCTTATGGAGAAATAGAGCCATTTCAATCACCCTCATTTAAAGAGGCAAAAAAACCGAGTGTGTTTAATAAAAATATTCCTGACTGGCTCGACAGTGTAATCCTTCGCTCTATTGCTATAGATAAAGAGCACAGATATTCTCACTATTCCGAAATGAACTATGAGTTAAAATCTCCACAAAATGTAAAACCATTCTTTCCTAAAGACGCTACTCTTATAGAACGCTCTCCATTGGCTTTTTATAAGGGTGGTTTCATTATAATGATAATAATTAATATAATTCTTCTTATATTGATGGATTCATAAATAATATTCGTAAAGTAGATTAATGAGCTGGCTAAATTTTTTTGAGACTAAAACAGAACTAAAACACTCATTTGGACGAGGAATAAATGCAAATCTCTCTAAAGATGAAGAGGAACTGTTTAACAAATCGTATGAAGCGTTTGAGAAAAAAGATATTTTAAATGCTTATGAGTACTTTTTTAAGTCTCTTGAGAACTACTCAAACAACACTTCCAACCACAATATTACTATAAATAGAGAAATTGACAAGCTCAATTTTGAAATATTTCAAGGTACTGCCAGAATAAACGGCTATGTAACCAAAGAACACCTTTATGCTGACTCCATACTTACAAAAAAATCAACAAAAAATGTTGCCCTTAAAAGATACCTTTTAGAAAGAAACTACCAGCTGACTTATGCTTCATATTTTAGCGATGATGAATATATTAAACTAAAACTATTTCATGACAACATAACCATGACACCTCAAAAAATCTTTTTTCCACTTCGAGAAATTGCTCTAAATGCTGACTTTGACAAAGAGTATACGAGATATGAATTTTCAGATGTAACAGTTGAAGATATAGATCATTTAAAACCTATTGATAAAAATGAATTACAAATTAAATATGATCATCTACACATTTGGATTGATGAAATGACAGATAAAATATCTACCTATCCATCAAATGATAATTCAGGAATGCAATCATTTACACTACTCTATCTACTTTTTAAAATAGACTATCTTATAGTACCAAAATATGAAATATATCAAAAAATAAGTAAAAAAGTTCAAGAGTATTTTAATAATGAAAGCTCTACGATTGAGGCTAAAAACGAAGAACTGAAAAACTATCTGCTTAAACTAAAAGATATGTCCATAGAAGAGTTTAGTACAAATTTTTATGATGCTAAATACACTTTTAATCCTAGTGAAAAAGCACCCCATGAAGACATAGAGATATTTATAACTGAATCACTGGCAAAAATCAGATGGTATAAAAACAATCGATACAATCAAGTTATTCCTATAATTTATAAATATATAGGGCTTTACCTCTTATACAACTACGGTCTTAACCCTGTAACAAAACGACTGCTTCATACTCTGGTGGAGATTCAAAATCAAAACTTTTTCAATGCTCTTGAATATGCAACTTTATATGATGAGGACAACTCGTCTTTTTCAAAAAAAGCGATTATTGCCAGAATAGAAGAGATAATAGCTCCATATCAAACTCGTTTTAAATCTCTGAAACCTTTTGGAAATGAGCTTAATTTCAGCTCACTAAATGAGTTTAGCAACAGCTTTTACCTACAACTAAACAATCTTAATTTTGAAGAGATATAATGAATACTCAAGCAATATTAGAAACTTACATTGAAAATATCATACAAATAATGACACCATATGGAAGCGGTACCGGATTTATTATAGATAATTTGATTATTACAAACTCTCATGTAGTAGCTGGGCTCAAAGAGGTGGTGGTAAGTTCAAAAAAAATAAAAAGAACTGTTGCTAAGGTTGTATATGATGATACATACTTTGATTTAGCCTTTATTAGCCTTGATTTTGAAGTACCAAAAAATCCATTTAAACTATCACAACAAAATATCAAAGATGGAGATACAACTATAGCAATAGGACATCCATATGGACTAAACTATACTGCGACAGAAGGAATAATCTCAAAAGCTTCAAGAGTTCAGGGAGAGTTAGAATACATACAGATGGATGCTGCCATAAACCCAGGAAATAGTGGAGGTCCTCTTTTAAATGAAAGCGGTGAAGTGATAGGTGTAAACACTTTTATTATCCAAAATGCTAATAATTTAGGTTTTTCACTTCCATATTTTTATGTTGATGAAGCAATAAAAGGCTATAAAAATAAAAATAGTGAAAATATAATCAAATGTCCGTCTTGTAAAAATCTAATTTATGAAAAAGATATAAAAAATGATTACTGTCCAGAGTGTGGTATTAAACTTAATGTAGCTAAATTAAGAAGAAAAGGGTACGAGCCTACTGGAACAACAAAACTGCTAGAAGAGATTCTAAGCTCTTTAGATGTAAACGTGACTCTAGCTAGAAGATCACAAGCATCATGGAAAATTGAGCGAGGCAGCGCTATTATTCATATAAACTACTATGACAATGGCATAATAATCGGAGATACAAAGCTATGTACTATACCGCAAGAAAATATAGTAGAAATTTATGACTATCTACTTAATGAGAACAGTAAACTATCTTACTTACAACTATCAATAAATGAAAATTTTATATATCTTTCTCACCTGATTGTTGATTCATCCCTAACACTAAAAGAGGGTAAGACAGCATTTGACAGACTTTTTAAAAACTCAAATAAGTATGATGATATATTAATTAACAAATATAATGCTATAAAACAAAAAAAAGAAGAAGAGTAAGTTTGCTTGCAAACTGTAGCGATGATTACTCTTTTTTTATATAATATATGAAAAAAAGGAATAACATAAATGTCACAATTTTTAGAATTTAGAGTTAATTTAGATAGCTTTATAGAAGAACTTAATAAAAAAGTTGAAAATAACAACAAAAAAATGAAAGAGTTGCTAAAAATAGAGAATAAAACTTTTTCAAATTTTGTAAAACCACTTCAGATGATGGATGAGTATTTAGACCAATTTTTTACTCCGCTATCACACCTGAATTCTGTAAACAACACAGATAAAACTCAAGAAATATATGCTGAGTCCTTGCCCATAATAACAGAGTACTCTACAAAACTTTCACAAAAT
>DAOVJL010000074.1 GCA_030673275.1 Sulfurimonas sp. | reverse complement strand
ATGAAACTTTTTTGAATGATTCATATGTGTCAAATGTGCCAATTCATGCACAATAATATAATCAACTAGCTCTTTATTAATTTTAATCAATTGTGAATTCAGAGTAATAACACCTTTTGAGCTACAGCTGCCCCACCTGCTTTTCATCTTTCTAAATTTTATCTCACTGTAGTTTAGATTCATAATATCTGAAAAATAATCAACTCTTGGTATCAAATATTTTTTTGCATAAAATTTATAAAAATTGTCATAGCATTTAAGTATATTATTTTTGTTTGGTACTTTTACTTTATTCAAGTATAACCTTAGTTCTTTAGCTTCGTCTATATCTATACTGTAAGCCTCTCCAAAGAGTAAAACTTCATCTTCAAGGTTTATCTGTATAGGTGGATTTTGTTCGACATGTAGAAGTTGTTTTCTTATCCAAGTCTCTTTTTTTGTGAGTAGTTCTTGAATATAGTTATTTGAAACTTTTGATGTTTTTAGAGTTATTATACCGCTTCTGTTAACTGCTATATAGCTGTTCTTTAGCTTTGGTTTACATATATGCTGAATTTGTAAATTATTGAAATTTATCTCATTTATAGTTGATTGGATCTTTAACTCCGGCTATTTTAAATCCATTAAGTCTTAAACGACAGCTATCACAAACTCCGCAAGCCTTATCTTCATTCTTATAACAACTCCAAGTAAGAGAGAGTGGAACTTCTAGCTCAAGAGATTTTTTTACAATTTGAGATTTTTTTAGGTTAACTAGAGGCATGTAAATTTCTATATTTGTATCATCTTTTGTACCAAGGTTTATACTTTGCTGCATACTTTGGATATAAGATTCTCTACAATCAGGATAACCGCTGCTATCCTCTTCAACAACGCCAATGCTAATAACTTGCGCATCCTCTTTTTCTGCAATAGCCGCTGCCATACTTAAAAATATGCCATTTCTAAACGGCACATAGGTTACTGGCACGCCCTCTTCTATTCCGCCAGTTGGAACCTCTATGCTTTTATCTGTTAAAGCTGATGCGCCAAGTTGTTTGAAAAAATCTAAATCTAAAATATATTTACCAATAACATTTAATTCATCGCAGATATTGTTGAAGCAAGACAACTCTTTTGTTTGTGTTCTTTGGTCATAATTAAAATGTACAGCTATTATTTCATAACCATCATTTTTCATCAGATAAGCACTAAGCGTTGAGTCCATACCGCCACTCATGATGCAGACAGCTTTTTTATTTGTTAGAATCATAAAAGGATTTTAACATAAAATTTTAATCTTTATTGAAACAAACAACTAATATAATAGTACATAAGCAATTAAAGGAGTTATTATGGATGTATCATCTTCAACGAGTGCTCCAGCAGAAACTGGAAAAGATCCAATGAAAAAAGCTATGGAAGTGCAGGAACAACAAGTGTTAAAGGTCCTCGAAGGACTAGAGAAGCAGTCTAAAGATATGCAGGAGATTAACACAGCACAAAAAACCGGTGTTGGTAACAGCATAGATCTTCTTAGTTAGTTTTCATCTAAACTTACTCAAAAACACATGTTTTTACATGTGTTTCTACAAACAATAAGCCTCTTTAGGTATAATCCTGCTTATGATTGAATTAGATAACAGAACTTCATTAAATCTTGATGTCAATGCACTAGAAGCAATAGCTCAAGCCCTGACAGAAAAAGAGATTGAGTTAATCATTACAGATAATGCAGAGATAAAAGAAATAAACAAAGCGCATAGAAATATAGATAAAGATACAGATGTACTTAGTTTTCCATATGAAGATATGCCTATGAGTCCTCTTGGAAGCATTGTTATCTCATCTTCACATGTAGAAAATAAAGCAAAAGAGTTAAAACATAAACAGAGCGATGAACTTGCATTACTTTTTATACATGGTTTGCTGCACCTTTTAGGCTATGATCATGAAATCGACAATGGTCAAATGAGAGAAAAAGAGCTAGAGCTTATCGAAAAATTTAACCTACCGAAAAGTTTAATAGTAAGAACAGAGGAACAATAGTGGATTTTATAATTTTTATAGCTGCAATGGCAGCACTTATTTATGGAGCAGATTTTATTATTAAAGAGTCTGAAAGAATTGCTCTTCACTTTAATATCTCTCACTTTGTAATCGGTGCTACGCTTATAGCATTTGGCACTTCATTGCCTGAGATGGCAGCTTCTATGATGGCATCATCAGCCGGTAAAAGTGATATGGCAGTTGCCAATGTTGTCGGTAGTGTTATATTTAACATTACATTGGTTCTTGGTATTGTATTTTTAATAGCTAAAAAAATGAACCCTAAAAGAAATTTATTTGCTCTGGACAGTGCATGGGTTATTATACCTGTCGTTCTATTCTTCATAATGATTCAAGATGGTGTGATAAGTAGAATAGACGGTGCTCTATATCTATTAGTAATGGTTTCTTACATTCTTTTCCTATTCACTGATTCCAAAGAGGATTTAGAGGGTGAAATAGATGAAAGTTTATCTAAAGAGAAATTCAATTGGTCTAAAACAGCTCTGCTTTTAGGTATAGGTTTTGTACTGACAATAGGCGGTGCAAACTTTGTTATTGACAGTGGAGCAAATATAGCCAGAGATTTTGGTATTAGTGAGTGGATTATCGGTATATTCCTTATCTCACTTGGAACATCACTACCTGAACTTGTTGTTTCTTTAGTTGCTGTAAAAAAAGGCAATGCTGAGATGAGTATAGGTAATATTATCGGCTCCAATGTTGCAAACTTCTCTATGGTACTAGGAGCAGCATCACTTGTTAATCCGTTAACCATAGATCTTATCTCTACAAAGTTTGATCTGCTTATTATGGTAGCAGCTTCTGCAACTCTTCTGTTTATTCTTGCAAATAAGCTTTATAACAAAGCTGGAGCAATATTTTTACTTACAATTTTAGCTCTTTTTATACAAAACTCAGTTCTCTAAGAGCTGAGTTTCTTTAGAAAACTCTTTATAAAATATATATGTTTTAAACTACTTCTTAATATATTTAAACTCTAAGAGCTTATTATATATTTTTGAAACTATCTTACCTGCTGCTGCACCACCATGTCCACCATGCTCAACCAAAACAGAAACAACATATTGAGGATTTTTATATGGTCCGTAGCTTGTAAACCAAGCATGGGAACGAGTATAATACTCCATCTCATGCTCTAAAACTCTATCTTTAGTGTCTTGTAGAATACCTATAACCTGTGCCGTTCCTGTTTTACCGGCTATTTTAACTTTTGAACTTAAATATCTTGTTGCTGTTCCTCTAGGATAATTACAAACTTCGTACATAGCCTTTTGTATAAGAGGTAGTTTTTTTAATTCCTCTTCTGTAAATACATCTTGTGTAATGGCTTCAACTTTTGCATCACCTACACTTTTTGCAAAAGATGGCTTAGGAAGCTTACCTGTTGCCATAAGAGCCGTAAATTGAGCTATTTGCATAGGAGTAACCAGAAAATCACCCTGACCTATTGATGTATTTACTGTCTCACCAATATACCACGGTTGATTATATTTTTTTCTTTTCCAAGCACGAGATGGAACCGTACCAATAAACTCGTTTGGCAGGTCAACCCCAGTTTTTTTACCTAGACCGTATCTAATCAGTCCTTCACTCATCTTCTTTATTCCAACTTGAATACTACCTTTGTAGAAATAGTCATCACAACTCTCTCTTATGGCCTTTTTAAGATTTGTTAGTCTGTGTCCTTTTTTCTTCCAGCATCTAAACACCCTTTTACCAAGTGGCATTGATGAACGACAGTCAACACTTTTGTACGGACTGAATTCTGTGCTGTATATGAGACCTAATCCTGTTTTTATTGTAGAACCTGGAGGATAAAGACCATGTATCAGTTTATTTGTAAATGGCTTTTCTAGAGAATTGGAAAGTTCGTTCCATGTATCATAAGATATACCGGAGACAAAAGTATTTAAATCATATTGAGGGAAACTGTTAGCAGCAAGAACAGCTCCATCCACTCCCATAACAATAACTGCACCTGATTTCTTCTTAAACAGGGATGATATATACTTTTGAAGCTCTATATCAATATTTAGAGTTAACTTTCTATCTTCTATGGCTTGAACATTGGATAACTCTTCTATCTCCTGATTATTTGCATTAACCTTTATCTCTCTTTTTCCCGGAAGTCCCTGCAAATAGGTATTATAGTATTTTTCAATACCTGTTTTACCGGTATAGCCTATAAGCCCTAGAAGTTTATCTTTTTCAATGTCTTTTTTATTTGCACGAGATACATAACCAATAACATGTGCCCCAACATCTTCATATGGATAATATCTTTTAGGAGATGAAACAATATTAATTTTTTCTCTTAAATTCAGGAGCGAATATACCGGCATTATCTCCTCGTATGAAACAAAATCAACTATATCAATATAGTTATGATTATAATATGAATCAGCTTTTTTATAATTTTTTATAATCTTTTTTCTATTTAGCTTTGGCAATAGCTTTAATAACATGTCAATTTCAGTATTAAATATATCAATATTTTTTTTCTGCCTGAGATGCGGTGCCAACTGTATTTTAAAGCCAAGTTTATTAATAGCAATAGGTCTATTCTTTATATCAACTATTTCACCTCTTACCGGTGAAATGTCTTCAGTTTTTATAGTATTGTTATAAGAAAGCTTTTCATAGTAGGTGTTGGATTCTACAGAGAGAAAAAATACTCTTACTATAAGTGCTAACCAAATTGATATAAATATAGAAATAATAAATTTTATTTTCATAACAGACTCACAATTAAAAATTCAATTATTATATAGTAGATAACATAATAATTTATGCTTGGCATAGGAAGTAAAAATATATTTGATAGAATTGAATTAAATATAAAAAATCCAACATATACTAAAATTACAGTTGCTATTTTAATACATGAACTACAACTAGAGTTTTGAACTATTTTTGGCATTATATATTTATACATTAATGAAAAATATATAATAGTACTAAAAAGCATATAGCCATTTTGAGATTCAAAGATAACAAGGCAAAAAGCCACTAAAAAAATATACAGCGTATCCTGTTTTTTAAGAGCTTTAGCAAATAGTATAAACAAAACTGCTAAAAGAGGCGGTAGAAATAGATATATCCCGCTTAATGCTGTGTAGATGAAAAATATAACAACATAAAAAAATGTTGTTATAAAGCTTTTATTAAAGATACTTCGTTGCATATAGGAAAATGTTTACATTTAATACAGTCAGCCCATATTTTATGTTCTGGCAGTGATTCTTTAGGAATTTCAACAAATCCAAGTTTTTCAAAAAATGATTGTTTATAAGTTAAGCTAAGAACTTTTTGAACTCCAAGCATTTTGGCTTCATCCATAGCTTTGGCAATTAAACTCTCCCCTATGCCTTTGCCTCTCTTACTCTCTTTTGTAACAAGCGATCTAATCTCTGCCAAAGAAGGGGCATGTATGTGAAGAGCACAAAACCCTACTAGTTCACTACCCTCTTTAGCAAGAATATAAGACCTTATATTTGTTGCAATCTCATCAGAAGTTCTAATAAGGATGATACCTGATTCTACCTCTGGAGCTACCAACTCTTGCATCATTGGTATGTCTGCTAGAGTTGCCTTAATTAATTCAATTTTCATCATTATTTTCTTCTAATATATCGTAAATTATTTTTAGTACTTTTGGCAAGCCTTTCTTTTTGGAACTTGAAACCATTATGGCATGCGGAAACTCTTTTCTAAGAGCATTCTGTTCTTTTTGATTCAGCTTGTCAATTTTTGTAAATATTTGTAAAATATATTGACTCTCATTAGAATTCTCAAGTAAAAAATCACTTACTGATTTATCAATTTCTAAAAAAGGGTGTCTACAATCCACAAGATGGATAAATACCTTTATTTGCGCTCTTTTGGATATATAATCTGTTAGGTTTTTTTCCCAATCACTTTTTATAGATTTTGAAACTTTTGCATAACCAAAACCTGGTAAATCAACAAATTTTGCTAATTTTTTTTCAGAATTTTCTCTGTCCATAAATGTTACATCAAAATAGTTTATAAGTCTTGTTTTACCCGGTGTTGACGATACTTTTGCCAAACCTTTATGATTTGTAAGAGCATTTAAAAGAGAACTTTTTCCAACATTAGAGCGAGCCATAAAGACAATTTCATCCTGCTCTATTGTATCCGGCGCTGCTTTTATATTTGGTGCAGAAGTTACAAATTTTGCATCAACTATATCAATCATTTTTCTTCTTTTTTATCATCAGGCATATTAAAAATCATAATTACCGGCTCTTTTTCAGCACCTTT
>DAOVJL010000117.1 GCA_030673275.1 Sulfurimonas sp. | reverse complement strand
GTGCTGATGTCGAATCACAAACAAAAGCCAATTTGGCACTTGGAATTTTATATTTATCACAAAAAGGTTTACCAACTGCACCGGATATAAGTGCAGTTATAGAAGACTCTACAAAAATAATCACACCTATTATATAACTTAGCATCAAGGCTGAGCGCTCTGACTTTACTAAAGCTACCTTATGTTGCATAAAATCTACAAAGCCCTCTATTCCGCCAGACTTTTCTATTAAAGCCATAATACTTCCAACCAAGACAGCAAAAGCTAAAGTCTTAAGTATCCAAGCTTCTGATAGCAGTGAGATAAAAAGTGAAACTACAGCACTAAAAGAGTCTAAAACAGCAAAGTCATTTAGGACGAAAAGACCTAAAACAACACCGCCAAAAAGTGATAAAAGTACATTTCGTGAGTATAGCGCTAAAGCGATAGCAAGAAGAGATGGAAGAAGTGAAAGTGCAGTTGGTTCTATACTAGGCCAATCAAAATTCGTATGCTAGTAGAACTAATCCAGGTCTACCAAATTTTTCTTTATAAAGTTCGCTCTCAATCTCTCTGAGCTCTTTAAAGCCAAGTTTTTTATAGTACATTAATGTCTCCAGTGAGCCTATTTCTACAATAGTTTGAGCAATTGTATAACCTTTTAATCTTGCAGTCAAAAGACTTTTTTGCATCAACTCTTTTAGAACTCCAACATCTATAAACCCCTCTAACTCTTCCATAAAATCAAAAATCAAAGTTCTGGTATTAAGCTTAAAATCACACTCATTTAAAATATCTAAAAAGTCTGACTCTTCAGGATTCACGCCGACCTCTTTTATAGCATCACAGAAAGCTTCTCTTGTCGCAATTCTCGGCTCATAACTGCATAGTGTACCTACACTTTTCCCATCCATCTCAGCAATTAAAAAATTACTGTAATGGCAACTGTTCTTTGCTGTAGTAGTTGTTAATTTTTCCAAATATTTTAAAGTATCTTTATCTTTTGTTGTGCTAAATATTAAATCATACATACCAAATTTTTTTTCAGCTCTAGAGCTTTGTAAAATCATTTGTGCTAAGAACGGTGCATCTTCACTTACAGCTTTTCTTATCTTAATACTCATAACCCTTTTTCCATTTCTAAAAAATTAATCCGTTTCATATTTTAGTAATGGTAACATACTTTATGGTAAAAAGTTTCTTAATCTTAATAAGTTTACAAATATTCTTATATTCTAGTGAACAAATAGTTTTAGTTGTTAGTGATAGCTTCAACTCTCAAAAAGCCACTCTGAGCTGTTTTGAAGATGGTAAAAAGGTTTTTAAAACATTTGAGGTTAATGTTGCTGTAAATGGACTTGGATGGGGGTTAGGTAAAGCTGAGCTTTCACAAGGCACTCTAGAGCCCTTAAAATATGAAGGTGACAGAAAAGCTCCTAGTGGAATATTTAACCTAACTCATATATTTGGCTATGAAAAAGAAAAAGGGTACAAGATGCCTTATCTGCATGCGACTAAAGAGTTAATTTGTGTAGATGACTCCAACTCAAAGTTTTACAATCAAATCATCCATATAGATGTAGAGAAACCAAATAGTTTTGAGTATATGAAAAGAGATGACAGACAATATGAACTTGGTATAGTTGTAGCGCATAATGAAGCTCAAGTTAAACAAAGAGGCTCTTGTATATTTATACATGTAGAAAAATCAAAAGGTGCTCCAACAGCAGGATGTACCTCTATGAGTATGAAAAACATAAAAAAGATTGTCAATTGGTTGGATGAAAGCAAAAATCCAATTTTGATACAGATTCCAAAATCTAAATTAAATCAGGTTTTAAAACTATATCCAGAATTAAAACTAAATAACTAATCTTCTTCTTTAGTCATATAATCTTTTGCTGTTATTCCCATCAAAGAGAGACCTGTTCTAAGTGATAATCCTACTAACATAAAGAGTTTGAGGAGTTTTGCCTCATCTTCAGTCCCAATAATTCTACAATCATAGTAAAACTTATGCAGAGATGCAGCAAGAGCTTTTAAATAATCAGGAAGTTTTTGTACCTGTCTTGAAGCAAATGCATCATCTATTATTTCAGGTAAAAGAAGTGCATCAAACATTAAACTATCTGCATTTTCATCTAAATTTTTAAGTGAAGCTGACATAATCTCATCTTCACTCAAGTCACTTTTTGAGATAATAGTTTTGATTCTTGCATGAGCATATTGAATATAAAAGATAGGGTTTGAACTATCTTGCTTTTTAAACTCTGATAAATCAAATTCTAAAGCTGTATCACTCTTTTTGGATGCAAAAATATATCTAAGCGCGTCAGGACCAATCTCATCAACTATATCACTCATCAAAATAACATTACCGGCACGCTTACTCATCTTATATGGCTCACCATCTTTAAGCAGACTAACCATCTGAGACAAAAGAGTTTCTAATTTATTACTATCATAACCTAAGTATTCAACAGCAGCATTTACTCTTGGAATGTACCCGTGGTGGTCAGCACCCCAGATATTTATATAGTGATCATACCCATGCTCAAACTTTTGATTATGATAAACTATATCTCCAGCTAAGTAAGTTGGACGTCCATCTTCACGAACAACAACTCTATCGTTATCATCGCCCTTAGCTTCCGATGCTATCCAGATTTTGTCATCTTTTTTATAAATAGCATTTTTATCATTTGCATCCATCTTATCCATGACTCTATCCCAGTCATTATACAGAGATGATTCATTTACAAAGGTATCAAAGTGAATATTTAAGTTTGCAAGAGACTCTACAACAATCTCCATAACTCCATCTTTTGCCCAAAGTGCAAGCTCTTTATAACGAGATTCATCATTGAAAATCTCTTTTCCAAACTTCTGGATTGCGCCCTTTGCAAGACCTTCTAAATACTCACCACGATAATATGATTCTGGATATTCAACGTCTTCTTTAAAAATATTTTCACGAGCATAAAGAGCAATTGAAAGGCCAAGTAAATCTATCTGGTTTCCTGCATCATTTACATAATACTCAGCTGTAATATCATAACCAAGATGTTTAGCTAATCTGTAAAGAGTATCTCCATAAACGGCACCTCTAGCATGCCCAATATGAAGAGGTCCAGTAGGATTTGCAGAAACAAACTCTAAAAGAATTTTTTCACTTTTTTCTTGTTTGCCAAACTCATCTTGATTGTCTAGTGCCCATCCGGCATACTCACTTAAAAAGTTTTCACTAAGGCGAAAATTTAAGTAACCTTTTACGGATTCAACACTAGTAAATATTTCATGATTATCAAATGAAGAAGCTAACTCCTCAGCAATTTTCATAGGAGACTGTCTAAGTTCTTTCGCTAAAGAGAAAGCGATTGGAGTGGCAAAATGACCAAAAGAACGATCTTTTGGCTTCTCTAAAACAACTTCACGACCAAACTTTTCGCGCAAAAGCGCCGATACTCGTTGTTTCAAAAATTACGCTTCTTTTGTAGTTTTTGGAGCTTCTGTAGATGCAGTTTCTTCACTACCTTCTACTTTTTTTGGAGCTTCTGTAGATGCAGTTTCAACTTCATCTGTTTCTTTCATCTCAGATTTAAAGTTTTTGATTCCTTTTCCAAGACCTTTTGCTAAATCAGGTATTTTTTTCGCACCAAACAATAAAACAACAATTGCCAATATTATTAATAGTTCTGTTCCACCAGGCATTCCCATTCTTATTCCTTCTGTAAAATTAAGTCAGAAATTATAGCCACTCTTTGCTGTAACTTCTCTTATCATAACTATATAATTAACTTATTAGTCTATATCTTCCCATTTCTGAACAAACTCATTTATTTGATTTCCTGGAACTTTCATTCTTGCTGCTTTTGCAATTATGCGTAAAACATCTGCAGCTTCTTGTAAATTATCATTTATAATCAAAAAATCATATTCAGAAATTCTTTGTATCTCTTTTTTTGCCATTTTAATACGACGGTCTATTACTTCTTGTTTATCAGTCTCTCTAGCTTCGAGTCTTTTCTTTAATTCTGATAGTGTCGGTGGTGATATGAAAACTGATGTTGTAATATCTCCTAGTCTGTTAGTAACAACCGTATTACCTTGAACATCTATATCAAAGATAACAAGTTTTCCAGCTTTTAGTGCTCGTTTAACCGGCTTAATAGAAGTTCCATAGTAGTTGCCATGGACATATGCATGCTCTAAAAACATATCCTCTTCTATATCCTGTTTAAATTCTTCTTCACTTACAAAATGGTAATGAACTCCATTTGATTCACCATCACGAATGGGACGAGTTGTTGTTGATATAGAAAAATAGCACTCTCCTATGTCATGAATAACCTCTTGTAAAAGTGTGCTTTTACCAGCTCCGCTTGGTCCTGAAAGTACTAAAATTGCCCCTGTCTCTTTATTCACTATCCATCACCCAAAGTGATATTAATATTTATTTTCATACCTTTTAATGAAGCTGCTACATCTTCATTAGAAAGAGCAGTAAGCAGTTTTTTAAGAGCCTCTACACCATCATTATCTGGTGTGATTTCTGTATTTGTTTGTATTTCTGGTTCAACTTCCTCACCAATAGCAATTTTTAAATCTCTACTTGTTAGAGAATCAATACTTAATAAAACATCTTCATCAAGTTCACTTTGTAAATCTTCATCACTTAATTCTCCAACAGCACTCTCTATTTGAGACTCTAAGTTTTCATCTTCGTCAAGTTCACCAAGTTCTAGCTCTTCTAAATCTAAGTCAGCCTCTGCACCGAGCTCCTCGAGCTCATCAAGTTCTTCCACTTCATCACTTGTTTCGGCTTCACCCAACTCTTCTGCATTCACTTCTGTTTCTGATTCACTAATACTCTCTAAATCTACATCTCCAAGTTCTAACTCTTCATCAAGCTCTAGCTCTTCTGAGTCTAAGTCAGACTCTATACCGAGCTCATCAACTTCTGAATCTGTTTCTAATTCACTAATACTCTCTAAATCTACATCTCCAAGTTCTAACTCTTCAT
>DAOVJL010000114.1 GCA_030673275.1 Sulfurimonas sp. | reverse complement strand
GATTTGTTGATGCTATAAAAAAACTAAGATTCTTCTTTAAACTAAATTCACAGATGGCGGAGATGGCAAAAGATGTTGACAAAGTTTTGCTTATAGACTCATCCGGATTCAACCTGCCACTTGCTAAAAAAATTAAAAAGAAATATCCAAATAAAGAGATAATTTACTATATTTTACCTCAGGCATGGGCTTGGAAAAAGAAAAGAATTCCAGTTTTAGAGAGAACAATAGACCATTTGTGCTCTATACTCCCGTTTGAGAAAGACTACTACTCAAAAACTGCACCAATCACATATGTCGGGCATCCGCTGCTTGATATTATTAAAGAGTATAAAGAAGATTTAAATCCACATGTCAAACATATTGTCTTTATGCCAGGAAGCAGAAAAGGTGAAATAAAAAAACTTATGCCTATATTTAAGAAGCTTCTTCACACTCTTCGAGAAAAAAAGCTTAATATTGAGGCGACTATTATAATTCCAAAACACTTCTCTAAAGCAGACATACAAGAACTTTATGGTAACCTTTCAGGATTTAAAGTATCTAATGATACGTATAAAACGCTCTTTGAAGCAGATTTTGCATTTATTTGCAGTGGTACAGCAACTTTAGAGGCATCTCTTATTGGGATACCTTTTATTTTGACTTATATTGCAAAACCTCTAGACTATTTTATAGCAAGTAGGCTTGTTAAATTAAGTCATATAGGTCTAAGTAACATTATGTTCTCTCAATTTAATGATAGAGAGTTACACCCTGAGTTTATACAAGAAGATGTAACAGTTGAGAATCTTCTCAAATCCTACAAAAAGTATGACAGAGATAAGTTTTTAAATGATTCAAAAGCATTAAGAGATTATTTACAACATGGCAGTTCAAAAACAGTAGCAAAAATTATAGAGGATAAAAATGAAGATTAATTTTATAGATTTAAAAGCACAATATAGAGAATATCAGGCAGAGATAGACAGTGAAGTTTTAGAAGTGTTTAGCTCAGCACAGTTTATTGGTGGAGAAAAACTAAACTCTCTTGAGCAAAATTTAGCCTTGTACACGGGTGCCAAGCATGCTATTGGTTGCAGCAGCGGTACTGATGCGCTTTTACTCTCTCTTATGGCTTTAGATATTGGTGTGGGCGATGAAGTGATAACTACTCCTTTTACATTTATTTCAACAGCTGAAGTTATTGCATTTTTAGGTGCCAAAGCTGTTTTTGTAGATATAAATGAAGAGAGTTATAATATTGATGCTTCAAAAATTAAAAATGTTATCACAAATAAAACAAAAGCTATTATCCCTGTCTCTCTATATGGTCAATGTGCAGATATGGATGCTATTAATGATATAGCTAAAGAGTTTAATATTCCGGTTATAGAAGATGCATGCCAGAGTTTTGGCGCAACATATAACAATAAAAAGTCTTGTAACCTTTCAACTATAGGATGTACGAGTTTTTTTCCATCTAAGCCTCTAGGTGCTTATGGAGATGGTGGAGCAATCTTTACAGATGATGATGAAATTGCCACAAAAATCAGAATGCTATTAAACCATGGTCAAAATGAAAGATATAAACATAAATATATTGGTATTAACGGTCGTCTTGACGCAGTTCAAGCAGCAATTCTTGGCGTTAAACTAAAGCATTTTGACAAGGAAGTTAAACTAAGAGATGAGATTGGTGAAAGATACAGTGATCTGCTAGAAGAAGCAGATGTGATTACTCCAAAAATCAGTGATGGAAACAAAAGTGTATATGCTCAATATTCTATAAGAGTTGCAGATAGAGAGGCTATGGTTGAGAAACTAACTGCTTTAGAGATTCCAACTGCTGTTCACTACCCTGTTCCTCTTCATCTACAAGAAGCATTTAAAAGTTTAGGTTATAGCGAAGGAGACTTTCCAATTAGTGAAAAAATCTCATCTCAAATCATGTCACTTCCTATGAGTCCTTACCTAACAGAGGCTGAACAAGATTTTATAGTTAAAGCAATCAAAGGTTAATATGAAAAAGATAGCGATAGTTGGTCTTGGCGCAATGGGGAAAAATCACTATAATACTCTCAAAAATATAGATAATGTTGAGATTGTAGGACTTTGTGATGTCTCAGACAAAGGTGAATTTGAAGAGCCATTTTTCACAGACTTAAACAGTATGCTTGATGAGACTTTGCCGGATGCTGTAATTATTGTTACTCCAACATTTTTACATAAAGATGTGGCTCTGAACTGTGCTGCTCGCAAGATTCATATGTTCATTGAAAAACCGGCAGCTTCAAGTGTTGAAGATGCAAAAGAGATGTTAAAAGCTATTGAGGCAAATAATCTTAAAAGCTGTGTGGGACATATTGAAAGATACAACCCTGTTGTAAAATCTTTGATGAATGAAATACAGGACCACGAGATATTATCTATATCTATTACTCGCAGTGGAGCTTTTCCTGAACGTATTGCAGATGTTGGAATCTTAACTGATCTTTCAGTACATGACAGTGACTTGATTAGATTTATTACTAAAAAAGACATAGTAAAAAGTGCTGTTTTTAAATCTCAAAAAATTCATAAAACTCATGAAGACAATGCGATACTTGCATTTGAACTTGAGGGTGAAATAGTTGGAGATATAACTACAAACTGGCTGACTCCATACAGAAAAAGAAGCATTGCAGTAGCATGTAGAGTAGATGCAGAGAGTAAGATTAAGTATTTTGAGGCTGATTTACTATCTCAAAGCCTAAAAGAACGCATAAATATAAATGCCAACTCTCATATAACTAAAAACTGTTTCGTACAAAGAAGCAATGCTCTAAGTGATGAACTTGAAGCATTTATAAACTACTTAGAGACAGGTAATATCGGTTCACTGGCTTCTGTATTAGACAGCATAATAACACTAGAGATTGCGAGTAAATAATGACAAAAGCAAATATCCATGAATCAGTTATTATCGAAGATGGTGCAAAAATAGCTTCAGATGTAGTTATAGGTCCATTTTGTACTATTGGTAAAAATGTAAAACTAAAATCCGGATGTAGATTAGAATCAAATGTCATCTTAAAGGGTAAACTCAAAGTTGATAAAGATGTAAAAATATTTAGCTTCACCTCTATCGGAAATGACAATTCTGATATTGAGATTGGTGCTAAAACACATATAAGAGAGTTTTGCCAAATAGGTTCTCAGGATAGTGAAGATGGAATAAATAAAAAAATCATTATAGGTTCTAACAATTTTCTTATGGGCTATGTTCAAATACTCTCCGGTGTAGAATTGGGTGATTTTTGTATTCTTACAAATGCTGTCAGACTTTATGAAAATGTTAAATGTGAAGAGAAAGTTATTATTGGCGGGCTTAGCACCATTGAAGCAAACAATACTATAGGAGCTGGTGTTATGATTGGCGGTGCATCTGTTGTAAATCATGATATCCCTCCATTTACTCTTGTTGAGGGCAATAAAGCTAGCGTAAAGGGTCTAAATATTATAGGTCTTAGAAGAAGACTAAAAAGTAAAGATGATATAGAAGAGATAAAAGCTATCTATAAAAAAGTTTTAGCTGATGGTGTGGATAAAGAATTAGCAAAAGAGATTTCAGACGAACACCAAAACGAATACGTTAAACAATTTACTTCGTTTATCGCTTCAAGTAATATATAGCTTACCTATATACTGTTAAGATGAGTCAAAAACTCATCTGGCTCTATAAATCCAACAATAGTTTTTGATCTTATTACATTAGTCTCTTTGTCAAAAAATATCATTACCGGTGGACCAAATACACCGTACTTTTTACTTAAATCTTTTTGCTCTTTATTATTGTCTGTAACATCTGCTTGTATAAGAACAAATTCACCTATTTTAGCTTTTACTTTTTCATCTGAAAATGTAACTTCCTCCAACTCTTTACATACAGCACACCACTCAGCACTAAAATCAAGCATGATTTTCTTACCACTGTTTTTGGCTAAAACAGTATCTAACTGTTCTATTGAAGTGACCTTAATAAATTTGACATGTTCAGTTGCAGAGCTCAAAGAAGAAGGTTGCGGTTTTAAAAACTCTAATGGTTTTGTCATACTGTTTGAGCCACCAAGTACACCAATAAACAGAGATACGGAGTAGATAAAAATTATCACAGCCATACTTTTTCTAAATATATGAGACTCCTGCTTTTCAAAAGTTCCCAAATAAGTCGCAAAACATATTCCTAGCATAGAGTAAAGAAGCATAGTCACATAACTATCTACAACGCGCTCTAACATCCAGATAGCCACTCCCAGCATCATGAAACCAAATATAGCACTAACCATACTCATCCATGCACCAGGACGAGGCATAAACTTACCTGCACTAACACCAATTGCAATTAGAGGAAGTCCCATACCAATACTCATAGAAAAAAGTGCACCACCACCTAAAACAGCATCACCGGTTTGACCAATATATACTAATGCACCGGCTAGTGGAGCGGCAACACAAGGTCCAACTATAAGTGCTGATAAAAATCCCATAATAGCCACACCGATATAGCCATTGTGACTACCTGTTGAGCTCACTTTTGCTACTAAAGAGTCTGGAAGTTTTAACTCATATAATCCAAACATACTCATAGCAAGTGCAACAAAAACAGCTGAAAAAGAGTATATAACCCAAGGTGCTTGAAGTGCGGCTTGTAAGTTGGAACCAAATAGACCTGCTAGAACTCCTGCTATAGTATATGCTACTGCCATGGCAAGGACATAAACAACAGAGAGCATAAATGCTTTTTTAGTAGTTATGCCCTCCCCTTGACTTATAATAACACCGGAGATAATAGGTATCATTGGAAATACACAAGGAGTAAGTGATAAGAGAAGTCCAAAACCAAAAAATGTTAAAAGAACTATTAATACACTGCCTGATTTTATAGTGTCAGCTATACTGTCTGTTTGGGAAAGTTCAATTTTTTGCTCTTGAGGTTTTATCTCTTTTATATTTTTTACAGCATCTGTAGCAGATGCAAGTTTTGAGCTATCAATATCAAACTTAAAGCTCTTAGTATATGGT
>DAOVJL010000012.1 GCA_030673275.1 Sulfurimonas sp. | reverse complement strand
GGAAGAGTTTTATATCAAGATTTGGTGAAAATATCTTTAGCATTAAATGAAAATAGTATGAAAGATAATAAAGAGTTGAAAAATCTTTTAAATGCTTCAGATAGATTACATTTAATCGGACTTATGAGTGATGGTGGTGTTCATTCTCATATTGACCATTTTATGGGAATAGCTGATATTGCTGCAGCAGAAGGTAAAAAGGTTTTTCTACACCTTATAACTGATGGAAGAGATGTCTCTCCGACTTCTGCACAAAAGTACCTAAAAAAGGTTAAGAATCATCTAAATGAAAATATTAAGATTGCTACAATAAGCGGTCGTTTTTACTCTATGGATAGAGATAATCGTTGGGAGAGAGTTCAAAGAGGTTACGATGCAATAGTAAATGCAAAACCAAAAACTGACTTTGATCCAGCCAGCTATATAGGCTCATCGTATGCTTTAGGAGATACGGATGAGTTTGTTGCTCCAACTGCATTTGAAGGTTATGATGGATTTGAAGATGGCGATAGTGTTTTGACTATTAACTTTAGAAGTGACAGAATGAGAGAGTTAGTTCGTGTCATTGGTGACAAGAATTTTAGTGAATTTTCAAAATCACATATAAATGTTAACCTAACAACTATTACAGAGTATGACAAGAGTTTCTCTTTTCCTGTTTTATTTAGAAAAGATGCTCCTAAAAATACACTAGCGGAAGTTATATCATCAAAAGGTTTAAGACAACTGCATACTGCTGAGACTGAAAAGTATGCACATGTCACTTTCTTTATGAATGGCGGGATTGATGAGCCTTATGAAAATGAGACAAGAGTTCTTATCCCATCTCCAGATGTAAAAACTTATGATGAGAAACCGGAGATGAGCGCTGTTGAAGTTGGAGAAGTTGTATTAAAAGCAATGGATGAAGAGTATGATTTTGTAGTTGTAAATTTTGCTAATGGTGATATGGTAGGTCATACCGGTGACTTTGAGGCCGCAAAAATTGCTGTTAATACAGTAGATACTCAGCTTGGACTTATTTTAGAGAAAGCAAAAGAGCAGGATTATGCAGTAGTTATCACTTCTGATCATGGGAACTGTGAAGAGATGAAAGATGAGCATGGTAACGTTTTAACAAATCACACAGTTGGAAAAGTGTGGTGTTTTGTTGAAGCAGATGGAGTTTCTAAGGTTGAGAGTGGTGGTTTGAATAATATTGCTCCAACAGTTTTAAAACTTATGAATATAGATATCCCTCAAGAGATGGATCACAGTTTAATCTAACAAAAAAAGGAAATTATTTATATGAAATTTAGCGGTAAAAATGTTTTAGTAACAGGTTCAAGTCGTGGTATTGGTGCAGAGATAGCAAAAACTCTAGCAGGATTTGGTCTTAAAGTATGGGTTAACTATAGAAGCGGAGCTGCAGAGGCGGATGCTGTAAAAGAAGCTATAGAAGCTGCCGGTGGCAGTGCTGCCGTTATCGGTTTTGATGTTAGTGATGAAGCTGCATATATTGATGCAATAAAAACTATAATGGATAGTGACGGTGAGCTTTCATACCTTGTTAATAATGCAGGTATTACAAGAGATAAACTGGCTCTTCGCATGAAAACAGATGATTTTATGAGTGTAATCAATGCAAATCTTACTTCTTGTTTTATTGGTTGTCGTGAATCCATGAAAGTTATGAGAAAGAAAAAATTTGGCTCAGTTGTGAATATTGCCTCTATAGTAGGTGAGACTGGTAATGGTGGACAAACAAATTACGCAGCATCTAAAGGTGGAGTAATTGCAATGACAAAAAGTTTTGCAATTGAAGCAGCAACTAGTGGAATCCGCTATAACACTGTAACACCAGGTTTCATTGCTACAGAGATGACAGATGTTCTTAGTGATGAGGTCAAAGATGGATTTACTGCAAATATTCCAATGAAGCGCTTTGGATTGCCAAGCGAAGTGGCAGAGGCGACAGCATTCTTACTTTCAGATCATTCAAGTTATATAACCGGTGAAACACTAAAAGTTAATGGTGGACTAAATATGGCATAAGAGATTTTTCTCTTGTTTGCTAAGCATTTTTAATAAATTAAGTTAGTTATGCTATAATTTCGTGAATTTAAACATAAAACATAGGAGCTATAATGGCACTTTTAGACGATATTAAAGAAGTAGTAGTTGAGCAATTAAGCGTTAGCGCTGATGAAGTTAAAGAGGACGCAAAGTTCGTTGAAGATTTAGGTGCTGATAGCCTTGACGTAGTTGAATTAGTAATGGCTCTTGAAGAAAAATTTGATATTGAAATTCCTGATGATGAAGCAGAGAAAATTCAAACAGTTGCTGATGTAGTTAACTACATAGAAAGCAAGTAATTAGCTTTATTTTCTACTGGGGATATCCTCAGTAGTAAATATTTTTTAGTTGTCAGAGTATTTACTGATTTTTAAAAAGTATTTTATATTTTCACGGAGATTTTGAATGAAAAGAGTTGTAGTTACTGGGTTGGGCATGATAAATGCAGTTGGAAATGATAAAGAGAGTTCTTTCAAAGCTATTTGTGATGGTGAGTGTGGAATAGATAAGATTACTCTTTTTGACCCAGAAAATTACAGTGTAAAAATTGCAGGTGAAGTTAAAGATTTTGACCCATCAACTGTAATGGCTCCAAAAGAGGTTAAAAAAGCTGATAGATTTATCCATCTTGGTCTTAAAGCAGCTCAAGAAGCAATGGCTGATGCTAATTTAGCAGAAGATACTGATATGGAAAGAATGGGAATCAGTGCTGGTTCAGGCATTGGAGGACTTCCATTGATTGAGAAAAATTCTATTATCATTGAAACTAGAGGACCTCGCAGAATATCTCCATTTTTTATCCCGGGAGCTTTGGTAAATATGCTTGGTGGTTTTGTTTCTATTGAGCATGGAACAAAAGGTCCAAACCTTTCAAGTGTTACTGCATGTGCCGCTGGTACGCACGCTATCAGTGAGGCTATGAAAACTATTGTTTGTGGTGGTGCAGATAAGATGTTAGTAGTTTCTGCTGAGTGTGCCGTAACTGGTGCCGGTGTTGGCGGTTTTGCTGCTATGAAAGCACTTTCTACTAACAATGAAAATCCTAAAGGTGCTTCTCGTCCTTTTGATGCAGACCGTGATGGTTTTGTAATGGGTGAGGGTGCAGCAGCTTTAATTTTAGAAATTTATGAAGATGCAGTAGCTCGTGGTGCAAATATTTATGGTGAGATTGTAGGTTTTGGTGAGAGTGGTGATGCTAACCATATTACTACACCAAGTCTTGATGGTCCTGCTCGCGCAATGAAAGCTGCATATAAAATGGCAGGTGAGCCTAAACTTGACTATGTAAACGCGCATGGAACAAGTACACCTATTAATGATAAAAATGAAACAGCGGCAGTAAAAGAGTTGCTTGGCGGTAAAGAGAATTGTCCTCCAATGAGTTCTATCAAAGGTCAAATAGGTCACTGTCTTGGTGCAGCTGGCGGTATTGAAGCAGTTACATGTCTTATGGCTATGCGTGATGGAATTATTCCTCCAACAATTAACTATGAAACGCCTGATGAAAACTGTGATTTAGACTATGTTACAACTGGATCAAGAAAAGCTGAACTAAATACTGTAATGAGTAACTCATTTGGTTTTGGTGGAACAAACGGCGTCCTAATTTTTAAGAAAATCTAGGTATAAGGATTTAATTTGGCTACATATTTAGACTTTGAGCATAAGATTAAATTTATCCAAGAGGATATTATCTCTGCGCAAGTTCGTCATGACGAAGGTGCGGCTGAGAATCTTCAAAAAGATTTAGATAAAGCTGTTGCAAAAATATTTAATAACTTATCGCCATTTCAAAAACTTCAACTTGCTCGTCACTTAGATAGACCGTATGCACTTGATTATATAAATCTGATAATGAGAGATAAGTATGAAATTCACGGAGATAGACACTTCCGTGATGATGCAGCTATTCTTTGTTATATTGGTTATATTGGCGATGAAAAAGTTATGGTAATCGGTGAACAAAAAGGTCGTGGAACTAAGAACAAAATTAAAAGAAATTTCGGTATGCCACATCCAGAGGGTTACAGAAAAGCTCTTCGTGCAGCTAAGCTTGCAGAAAAATTCAATATTCCGGTTCTAATGCTTATTGATACTCCGGGCGCATATCCTGGTATCGGTGCTGAAGAGAGAAACCAAAGTGAGGCAATTGCAAGAAATCTAATTGAACTTGCTGAACTTAAAACACCAACAGTTTCTGTAGTTATAGGCGAAGGTGGTTCTGGTGGTGCTCTTGCTATCGGTGTTGCTGATAGATTTGCGATGATGCGTTACTCTGTATTTAGTGTTATCTCACCTGAAGGGTGTTCTGCAATTTTATGGAATGACCCCGCAAAAGCTGAAGCTGCTACAAATGCCATGAAGATTACAAGTGGAGATTTAAAAGAGCTAGATCTTATCGATGATGTAATTGATGAACCGTTAATTGGTGCTCACAGAGATAGAGATGGTGCTGCTTCTGCAATAGCTGATTACTTTTTAGACGAGCTATCTAAGCTTCGCCAAATGAGCGAAGAAGAGAGAATGGATGCTAGGTACAAAAAATTGACTAGCGCTGGAGCTTTTTCAGAGTAAAAAATTAAAATAGTAAAATTACTCTTTTAATTTTCAGGATTATTTTCCAATAGTGGGTCAAACTTAGGTCTTTTTAGTCTTTTCGCCTCTTTAGAAAATTTTATAACATCCTCAACAGTTTTAACACTCTTATCTAAATTTTTTAATGATAATTTAAATAGCTCATAAGTGGTTAAAACATCACTCATTGCTCTATGGTGGGTTGCATCAGGATGTAGGTTTAAAGA
This sequence comes from Sulfurimonas sp., assembly GCA_030673275.1. Classification (GTDB taxonomy): domain Bacteria; phylum Campylobacterota; class Campylobacteria; order Campylobacterales; family Sulfurimonadaceae; genus Sulfurimonas. Next base: position 8,514 of record DAOVJL010000012.1, on the reverse strand, counting down.
CTCATTTAGATATGAAAGTGCATATCTATATGACTCAATTGTCCTCTCAGCAAGAAAAAGAGAACATAAACTTCTGTTTAGCAGAGGCGCTAAACCAACTTTTTGCATACTTAAAGATATAAACCTATAGTCAAATTTTACATCATGAGCTACAAAGATTGAGTCACCCAAAAATATCTTAAAATCATACATCACTTTTTTTAAATTAGGAGCATCTTTTGTATCCTCCGCATTTATGCCAGTTATCTCCGTAATATGCGGATTAATCTCTTTGCATTTAACAAGTGACTCATAGCTGTCTATAATCTTGCCATCTTTTACTTTAACTGCAGCAATCTCTATAATTTGATGTTTGTCTATTTTAGAGCCATTTGTCTCAATATCTACAATACAAAACTCTGCATCTCTGATGGGTATAAATCTAGTGGCAAAGTAAAAAGAACCGTGATGTTTTTTTATATCTAAACCTTGTGAGCGCCAAAGCTCAAGGGAAAAGTCTAAATCATCATCCACCTGTTCTTTTAATCTCTCTAAACATAAACCTTTAGATGAAAGTTTATGGATACTTTTACTATCCAGAGCAAAATCATTACTTAGCATTAATAATAAATTCTTTAACTTTCTCTTCACTCTTAATACCGTGGGATATTTCAACTCCACTACTCACATCAACCCCATAAAAGCCATACTCTTTTAGTGACGCTACGTTTTGAGGGTCCAAGCCACCTGCTAATATTATTTTAGAGCAATCAATATCTTTAAACCACTCTATATTTAATCTTTTACCGGACCCGCCATAAGCCTCGCAGTAAGCATCAACAAGTCTGTATTCATCACTATATTGTGATATATCTTTAGCTTCTTTAGCCCTAATTACTTTTATATATGGAACAAAAAGTTGTTCATAAAGTTCATCTGGAGTTTCAAAGTGAAGTTGAGCTAAAGTACAGCCAGATTCTTGAATATATGAGTTTATTATTTGTGCATCTACATTTACAAAAAGTCCAACTTTCTCTACAAAAGGTGGAAGCTTTTTTATGATTTGTTTAGCATCCAACGGTGAAATATAACGAGGTGATTTTTCATAAAATACAAAACCAAGTGCATCAGCACCAGCCTCAATAGCTACCATAGCATCTTCATAGTTAGTAATACCACAAATTTTGACACGCATTAGATTTGTAGACTTTTAATAGCTTCTTCTTTTGAAGCATGTTTAAATACATAACTTCCGGCAACGACAACATCAACACCAACATCTTTTAGTTGTTGTATATTTTTATCATTAACTCCGCCGTCGACTTCTATAAGACACTTCGGATTTATTTTATCTCTCAACTCACTAAGTCTTTTAGCTTTTGGTATAACTGTATCAATAAAACTTTGTCCGCCAAATCCAGGATTAACACTCATAAGAAGAACCATATCCAAATCTTGAAGCAGGTACTCTATTGACTCTGGTGGAGTATGTGGATTTAGAACTATTGCCGGCTTAATACCGTATGAACGAATTTTTTGAATAAGTCTATGAGGATGTTTTTCCTCTTCAATATGAAAAGAGATATATTGAGGTTTTAAAGGTGCGAATAGTTCAACAAAAAATGTATTGTTTTGAACCATAAGGTGAATATCTAAAGGTTTTGTAGCACACTTAGCAATCGCAGAAACAACAACAGGTCCGATAGTAAGGTTTGGAACAAAATGCCCATCCATAACATCAACATGTACTAAGTCACAGCCAGCTTCGCAGATAGCTTCAACATCTCTTTGTAAATTACCAAAATCAGCAGACAGAACACTAGGAGCTACTTTAATCATTATAAACCTTTTTTACTATTATACTTAGAAATTATAGCTAAGCGCTTCTTTTATCTTGTTAAGAAAAATAGAAATTTATTATCATCAAAAGACAAATCTACTTGTACACCTTTTCTGTTATCAATAACTTCAAGTAAGTTGTCAATATTTTGGTATGTTCTAGGAAGTGTAATATTTACATCTATATTATCGTTTGAAAGAAGAGTTTTTATATTACCACCAACAATATTAACAAGTTCAGCTAATGTGTCTAAGACAAGCTCTAAATCATCTGTACTCTCTCCAATAAGAAGTTCACAAGCTTTTTGAGCAATCTTTGTTGGAAAAACTAAAATAACCATACCGTCAATATCTCCATAGTAACCGATAGAGCTGGCAATTTTATCTTCTTTGTCATCAATAACTAAATTGTGAATCTCTACAGATTCTTTAATTGCTTTAGCATTTGTCATCATCTCTATAGTTACAACGGCTGCATCAATAAAGTTAGGAAGCTCTGATACATTTTTTTTATTTAAAGCTCTTTTATTTTTTATATTTGCAGCACTGCTGGCACCAAGCTCTTTTAACAGCTCTTTATTTTGAAGAATATCATCTAGTTGTTTATAAAAAAGTATTCCAGAGTCTTCAAGAGTCTCTTTAAACTCTTTTGGTGTTTTACCAAATGACATTCCGGCAAAACATATTGTTGCATTATATTCAGCCGCTGCACTTGCTAATCTTGAGAAAAAGTTAATGGCATGAACATTCATACTTATAACCTTGCAAGCATCAAATATAAAAAGTCTAAAACCAACATTTAGCGAATTGTTGTGGTACTCAATATTAAACTTATCAGTAATATCAACATCTAAAAAATCTGAAACAGTATATACGATGGCATTACCTGTTACGCGAGTTGCAACTTTTTGTCCCATTTGCCCCAAAAATGTAGAGTCTACAACATAATCATAAGTGCCTTCTTTAGATTTTTTTTCAAGGTAATCTTCCTCATTTTGAGCAATAATCGGATTATGCCCATTATCATGCAGCTCAATTGCCATAGCAGAGCGTTGAGAATTGTCACTGCTGTAAATAAGAATAGTTTTATTTTGATTTTTAAAACTAGATGAAAACAGGTAGGCTATGTCTAAAGTTTTAAAGAGTGAGAAGTATATTTCATCTTTATAAAATTTTTTAATTGCATTGTATTTGTTGAAATCGTAATCGCAGAAACCGACTACAGCTGAATTTTTTTTACGAATTTTTGAAAAAAGTTTTACAAAAGTATCTAAGCCGTTACGATTAAAAAAAATAACTTTTTTTAGTGAGATTAAAATTATATCTGCTTTTAAATTTACAGCAGCCTCTACGTCTTCAATATTTAAAAAAGAGCTTGTATTGTTTCCATCTAAGAAACCTTGTGGTGAGAAAACGGCTACTCCATTTTTAGTTACGGCTTTCATCCAATCTCCATAATAGTTGTAAACTCATCATATATATCAGCAACATAATCAACTTGAAAATCAACAAAGTCGTTGAGTCCGGCTTCTATGAATAATGGCTGAGAAAGTTCATAAAATAGCAAAAGGTGCATCCATTTTCCCAAGTTATTAATCATTTCATCATCTGATGGTTTTAGACCGGAAGCAGATTGTATGATTTGAGGAATAATTTGATCCATCTCCCATTTATCAGCGATCTGTTCACAAATATCAAAAAGACCAACTCCACATAAACGAGTAAGAATAGTGTTGTAATCAAGAGCTTTTGTACTTCGTAAAAGAGTTACTTCATCTATTTTTTCGTTAAAAAGTGCCTCTGAAACGATTATGCTTGCCGGTAGTAAGCTAATTGCTCCATATATATTTTTATCATTTATTTCTAGATGTTTTAATATCATTTCCCATTTTTTAGACAGTTGAGCTTGGAGTTCATAAAATGATTTAGAGTTTAGTTTAAACAAAAGCCATTTATCTGGGCTGAGAAGAGAAATCATATAGTTGTATACCGTTTGTTGTGATAGTGTGACACCAAGTATTCCAAATATTTGTGAGATATCACTAACTTCATTGGCAAAGCCGTATATAGGTTTATTTACGATATTTTTCAGATATGATTTAAGTGCTAAATCACCCTCGGCTATTTTTGCAGCTTTTGTTAATTCTCCAATATTGAGTAGAGAAAGAGTCTCTTTTAATACTTCCGGTGTAGGAGGTATTTTCTCTATAAAGGCATCTATTTTGTCTTTTGTTATCATAATCTCTACATTTATTTTGTTTTTTATATTCTATCTGTATAATGATAAAATAACTATAAAGTTTAAAAGAATCTATATTATTATTACCCTTAAGCAGAAGTTTTGCTTTAGCTTGATATAATTCGCAACTTTAAAAACCTAAAATAAGGAAGCTAATATGGCAAGAAGATGTGCTATAAGTGGCAAAGGCCCAATGAGTGGAAACAATGTTTCTCACGCAAAGAATAGAACTAAACGTCGTTTTTTATTAAACCTTAGAACAGTACGTATCACTTTAGATGACGGTACTACTAAAAAAATTAAAATCTCTGCAAGAGAGTTACGTACACTTAAGAAAAACTCTTAAGAGTAATAGGAAATAAGCTTGAATCTCTTAGAGAGAGTTCGAAAGTTTTTACACTGGGAGGCTTCTCCCAAACCTGATGTAAAACTTCTTCCTGAAGTTTATCCTCACCTCAAGGCATTTCGCCTACCACTAATCTTAACCGTTCTTACTATGATGATTGGCACCATGGGCTTTGTCATAATCGATGATTTTAGTTTAATGGATGCTATCTATCAAACAGGTATCACGTTTACTACAGTTGGATTTGGAGAGATTGCACCCGTCTCAGACACTGGTAGAATTTTTACCATAACTCTTATAATATCTGGATTCGCAATATTTACTAGTGCTATTAGTATTTTAGTTTCAGAATTAAACAGAGGAAATATAGTTGCCATTTTAAAGGAGCGAAGAATGTTGTATGATATAGCAAGGCTCAAGAAACATTTTGTTGTTTGTTATCATAATGATTACACCCTGGAAGTTACAAAGCAGTTAAAAAAGAATCATATACCTTTTATTGTTATTGACCCTAGAGAAGAGATTCACCAATGGGCAGAAGAGCATAACTATCCAACATACTTAAAAGCTGAACCACATGCAGAGCTTACAATGTTAAAAGCTCATCTGGCATCTGCTAAAGGTCTTATAACTCTTTCAGATTCAATGAGTGATAATATTGCTTTAATAGCATCTGTTAGACTTTTTGAAAAAGAGCACTTTTTACCAAGACCATACTATGTTATTTCATCTGCTGAGAGTATAAGTGATATTGAAAAACTTAAAAAATTAGGAGCTGATACAGTTGTGTCACCTACAAAACTTACTGCTCAAAGAATTAGTGCAATGGCTTCTCGTCCAGATATGGAAAATCTTCTTGAAGAGTTTTTATACAAAAGTGATAATCCTTTAGATATGGAAGAAGTTGAAGTTCCAAAATATAGCTGGGCTGTTCTTAAAAAGCTAAAAGAGACACATTTTCGTCAAATAACTAATACTTCAGTTATCGGTATAACAAAAAAAGACGGTAAGTTTTTAGCAATGCCAAAAGGTGATGTTTTAATTACTAGTGAGTGTAGACTGCTTATTATTGGAACTCAAAAAGATATAAACATAACTAAAGAATTGTTAAGAAAAAGAGATAAGCCTAAGGAGCTAAAATTTGTATAATATAATCTATTCACAAGGTGGAGTTTGTGCAAGTGACGGCTTTTTTGCAGATGGTGTAAGTGCTGGACTGAAGCCTGATAGCGCAAAAGATATGGCGTTTATATACAGTGAAAATGAGTGCGAAGTAGCTTCAGTATTTACTACAAATAAAATGACGGCTGCGCCAATAAGACACTTTCGCAACATGGGTGAATTCACTACAAATTTTGTACTGATCAATTCTAAAAATGCAAATGCTATGACCGGCAGAGCAGGGATTGAAGATATAGATGAGATACTCTCTACATGCACAGATGTGAAAAATCCGATTATGAGCTCAACAGGCGTAATCGGTGTTAGACTGCCAAAAGAAAAAATCATAGATGGTGTTAAACTATTTGATTACTCTAAAAAAGATTCAAGTTCTGCAGCTAAAGCAATAATGACAACAGACGCATTTTCCAAAGAGTGTGCTTTTAAAGTAAAGCTGGATGATGGCAGTAGTTTCAACATTGGTGCTATTGCAAAAGGTGCGGGTATGATAAATCCTGCAATGGCTACTATGCTTTGTTTCATTACGACTGACGCAGCAGTTTCAAAAGCTGATATGCAAGAGGTTTTAGATGAAGTAACCAAGACAACATTTAATGCTATTAGTGTTGATGGAGATACTTCAACAAATGATACTGTTTTACTTTTGAGTAATTCAAAAAGTGGAGCTTATGATAAAGCGGCATTTGCCGAGGCTTTGTTTAAAGTTATGCACTTTTTGGCTCTAGAGATGGTAAGAGATGGTGAAGGTGCTACAAAGCTTGTTACATACAAGATAACAGGTGCAAAAGATGATACAGATGCTGAAGTAGCTGCAAAAGCACTTTCAGATTCTCTTCTTGTAAAAACTGCACTTTTTGGTGAAGATCCAAACTGGGGAAGAATTGCCTCAACTATTGGAGCAAGTGGAGCCCAAGCGAATGAAGAGAGTTTAAAAATCTCTTTTGATAATCACTGTGTTTATGACAAAGGTAATCTCTACTTCGACGAAGAGATGGAAAAAAAATGTGCAGTAGTTATGCAGCATAAAAAATTCACAATTTCTTGTGACTTAGGTATTGGTAATGGAAGCTTTAAAGCATATGGATGTGATTTAGGTCATGAATATGTGAAAATTAATGCGGATTATAGAACTTAAAGTTGAATTATCATACATTACCAAGCAAAAGCTTGGTAATTAGACGAACTATTTTACGACTTTTTTTGCTTGACCTGGAGCGAACCATGATTTTCCAGAACATCCAACAGTAGTGATACTAAAGAGTAATATCAGTGTTACAACGATTAATTTTTTCATACGAACCCTCTTTTGATTTAAGTAATATAGTGTAGCATATTTTTTATAAAAGATACTGCAATCTTCTAATTCAACTTTGGAAGATGCCACTCTTTTTTATAAGCTATAAGCCTTAGTGCTATGCTAAATAGTGCTATAGATATTATAGTAAACTCATTCATAATACCAAGTAGTTGAACTGCCCCCAAAAGTAGAGCGACTATAATTGCAATAGAACCGTAAAAATCGCTGACCAAGACAGTTGGAACTTGGTTGATCATAATATCTCTGGTAACTCCTCCGCCTACTGCAGTAATAAAACTTAAAATTACTATACCAAAGAAGTTATACTCTGCATTGATAGCTAAAAGGGCACCTGTAATACTAAAAGCTACTAATCCGATTGTATCACTAACTACAAATATCCACTTTTTTTCAATAGATGCTTTGTTATATAGTTTAAATACAAAGGCTAAAAAGATAGTAAAGATGAGTGTAGCAGCTGGATAGAGTGAGGTAAATGCAAAAGGTGCAGAACTTAAAATTGCATCTCTTATTATTCCTCCGCCAAGAGCTGTTAATGCGGATGCTATTAAAATACCTAAAATATCCAGGTCGTTTTTGATAGCGATTAAAAAGCCACTTATGCTGAAAGCTATGATTCCAATAATATCTGCAAATATAAAGTAATCAGGCATAATATCTTTACTCTTGGTAGTGAGATTTAAACTCTACATATCTAGAAGCTGAAGCGTATAACTCTTTAACCTCTTCGTCATTTAACTCTCTGACAACCTTGGCAGGACTACCCATGATAAGTGAGCGGGGTGGAAATTTTTTGTTTTTAGTTATAAGTGAACCGGCGCCAACAATAGACTCTTTTCCAATAACAGCACCATCAAGTATAGTTGCACTCATACCGATAAGGCAAGCATTCTCTATTGTACATCCATGAAGCATTACACGATGACCGATAGTTACATCATCACCAATAATAGTTGGATTTCCATCACTTCTATCATCTTTTTTATGATGAGTTACATGAATCATACTTAAGTCTTGTACACTAACTCTGTCGCCGATTGTTATAAAGTGAACATCACCCCTTACAACCGTACCAAACCAAATAGAGCAATCAGTTCCACAAGTTACATCTCCAACAACATCAGCAGATGGTGCGATCCAAGTTCTGTCTCCAAGTTTAGGATTCATCCCTTTAAAACTATGTAGCATTTTTAGCTTTCTGTAAATAGACGAGAAACCAGTTGTTCAATAGAACTTCCTGTCTCTTTTTTTGTAGCTTTTGAGATTCTATTTACATAATCTTCTAAAAGTTTATGATTATTTATACTTTTTTCACCATCTTTTTTTATCTTGATGTATGAACCATCACTTTGAAGTTCGTGTGCTAAAGCATTGTCTGAGCACTGAAGTTTTAGTATCTGAATGATTTTTTCTTTAGATTTTTCATCTTTTATGGCGGTTAAAAGTTCTATTCTTCTGACTAAGTTTCTTGGCATCCAGTCAGCAGAAGATATATAAACTTGTGCTTCATCATTTTTAAAGTAGAATGTTCTAGGGTGTTCAAGATATTTTCCAAGTATTGAGATAACTCTAATATTTTCACTTACACCTTCTATGCCTGTTTTTAAACAG
>DAOVJL010000020.1 GCA_030673275.1 Sulfurimonas sp. | reverse complement strand
ATAGGCTCGCAATATCTATCTGCCGTATTTGTAAACAGTGAAAATGAGACAAATACAGTACGTGAGCTTATAGGACAGTTAGAACTTAAGGGTTACAAAGTGGCTACGCAGATACTTCCACGTAGAGAGTTTTATAAAGCAGATGAAGATCATCAAAAGTATTACACTAAAAAGGGAACTAAACCATACTGTCACGGATATACAAAAAGGTTTTAGTACAGAGAATAATTAACTCTTCTTTTCCTTTATTTCACAGCTTCTTTCGCCTTATTAGCATCAAATCCATCAATATTGTGAGACTCACTGTAGTTTCCAACACCTTTATCCATAGATTCAACCATCTCATCTTTCCAATCGGTTGCACTGTCTCCGGTTTCATGAGAGTAAACAATATAAATAGCAATAATTATCATAATAAGTGTCATTTTGCCATTATTGCTTCGATTAAAAGTAAAAGCAAGCAAAGCAAGTAAAATCAAGGAAGCTGGGTATAAAAGTTCATCCATAATCTATCCTTTTGGTTATTTTGTGAAAGTATAGCATAGTTGTATGATAAAGGTGTTTTTTTAAGTGAAGAAAAGTGTTTCCTACATGTCAGCTGACTACGCCCCACAGGGAGTGCCCTTGGGGTATAGAAATAAGAGTAAATTAATTAGTCTCTCTTAGTTCCGCGAGAGTGTCTTTTTCTCTCATTCTCAGTTAAGAATTTTTTACGAATACGAATAGACTTAGGAGTAACTTCAAGAAGTTCATCATCTTCAATCCACTCCAGTGCACGCTCTAGTGACATATTTCTAAATGGAACAAGCTTAATTGCTTCATCGGCACCGGATGAACGAACATTTGATTGTGCTTTACCTTTAATAGGGTTAACAACCAAATCATTTGAGCGAGAGTGCTCACCAACAATCATACCTTCATATACTTCAGTTTGAACACCGATGAAAAGAACACCACGATCTTGAATACTAAAGAGTGAGAATGCTAAAGTTGAACCTGGAGTCATAGAGATTAATGCACCATAACTTCTTGATTCAACAGAACCAGTAAATGGACGGAACTCTAAGAAAGAGTGATTCATAATACCTTCACCCTTAGTATCTGTTAAGAACTGACCTCTAAAACCGATAAGTGCACGAGCTGGTATCTCAAACTCGATTCTTTGGAAACCAGAACCCATTGGCAACATAGACTTCATCTCTGCTTTTCTTTTACCAAGGCGCTCAATTACAGTACCAGATAAATCTTCAGGAACATCAATAACTAAATGCTCAAATGGCTCACATTTAACACCCTCAATCTCTTTAACAATAACTTCTGGACGAGAGATTGAGAATTCAAAATTTTCACGACGCATATTTTCAGCAAGAATAGTAATCTGAAGCTCACCACGACCTGAAACTTTAAATTTACCCTCACCAACAGTCTCTAGTTTCATAGCAACATTTGTTACCATTTCAGACTCTAAACGCTCACGAAGTTTGTTTGAAGTTACGTGCTTACCTTCTTGACCGGCAAGTGGAGAATCATTTACTGCAAATACAACTGTCAGAGTCGGCTCTTCAATATGCATTGGGTCAAGTGCTACAGGATTAATAGGGTCAGCAATAGTATCACCAACATCAACAGTCTCCATACCGGCAAATGCCACGATATCACCAGCTTCAGCTTGATCAATTTCCATACGGTTAAGACCATGAAAACCAATTAGTTTAGAGATTTTACCCTTAACCATTTCGCCATCAGCTTTTGCAAGCATAATGTTATCACCTTTATTTACAGTACCGTTAAAAATACGGCTAATACCAATTTTACCAACATAGTTATCATAGTCAAGTGTAAAAACTTGTGCTTGAAGATGATTATCTGGTGAACCTTCTGGTTCTGGTACGTCATTGATAATAGCTTCAAAGATACACTTAAAATCTCCATCTGGATCAGCCATATCTAATTTAGCCATACCATCACGAGCAGCTGCATAGATAATTGGAAAATCTTGTTGATCATCCGTTGCATCCATATCAGCAAACAGGTCAAACATCTCATCAACAACTCTATCTGGATCAGCAGAATCTTTATCGATTTTATTGATTACAACAATTGGTTTTTTGCCTAACGCTAACATCTTCTTAACAACAAACTTAGTTTGAGGCATAACACCTTCATAAGCGTCAACAAGAACTAAAACACCATCAACCATCTTAAGAACACGTTCAACTTCTCCACCAAAGTCAGCGTGACCCGGAGTATCGATAATATTAATCTTATGATCTTTATAACGGATTGCTGTATTTTTTGAAAGAATCGTAATTCCTCTTTCTTTCTCTAGGTCGTTTGAATCCATAGCTCTTTCATCATGTTGCTCGTGAGCGCCAAATGTACCAGACTGCTCTAGTAGTCCATCAACTAATGTAGTTTTACCATGATCAACGTGTGCAATAACTGCAATATTTCTAATCTTTTGCATTTGTGTTTCCTTAATATAGGGGAAAATTTTCGCGATTGTACCCAAATAAATGTTATACGGTAGTAAAAGTAATGATATACTTGTAGTTAAATTTATAAATCAGGCTATAAAGTAAAAAAATGATTGATTATCCAAAGCAGTTAGATAAAATATTTGATAAATTAAGTAAAAATAATGCTAAGGTCATAATTGTTGGCGGATTTGTAAGAGATTCACTGCTAAAAATTGATTCAAAGGATATAGATATTGAAGTTTATAGTATCTCTTCATTCGAACAATTAGAAAATATTTTACAAGAGTTTGGAGATGTGAATAGTGTTGGGAAAAGTTTCGGTGTTTGTAAACTGCAATTTGCAGGTTTTGATTTAGATTTTTCACTTCCAAGAAGTGATAATAAAACAGATTTGGGACATCGTGGATTTGAGGTGGAAGTCAATCCAAATATGGATTTTAAAACCGCTGCTTCCAGACGTGATTTTACTATTAACGCTATTGGATATGATGTAAAAGAAAAAAAACTGCTGGACCCCTTTAATGGTTTAAAAGATTTAGAAACAAAAATATTAAGGGCAGTTGATAAAAATAAATTTATACAAGATCCGCTTAGAATTTTACGAGCTGCTGGGTTTTGTGCTAGATTTGAACTTCAAATAGACAAAGAGCTATTTACTCTATGCAGGGATATGATAAAGAACGGTATGCTTGATGAATTACCAAAGGAAAGAATTTTTGAGGAGATTAAAAAACTTCTTTTAAAGTCATCTAAGCCTTCTATTGGTTTAAAACTGCTAAAAGATTTAGATATAAAACTATTTAAAATTGATGATTATAAACTAAAAAATATAGATAACTTTACAAGATTTAAAACAACTAACAATAAAACTAATTTAACTATTTTGTTAGCACTGTTATATAAAGATACAAACTATAATATAGAGAAATTAACTAACTCAAAAAGCTTGACTCGAAGCATAAACTCACTTCTGCATGTAGTTAAATTTTTTGAGAATAAAACAGATAAAATTTTATATACAATTGCTAAAGATATTGACCTAAATATTCTTACTCTGTTTTTAAAAGCTTTAGATGTTCAAAAAGAAGCTGTAGATAAGATTGACTCTATAGTACCCGTAATTCATGGTAAAGATTTGCTTGATTTAGGAATTGAGCCGTCAAAAGAGTATTCACAAATACTGCAATCTATTTATGAGGCTCAACTCAGAGGAGAGAAAACTATCTATTTACCCATCTTAGAACTATCAATCTCTATAACAGTGTGAACATTTCCACGAGGGTTATAATCAGCCACAACTCTCATATATTTAGGTTTTAACTTTCTCTCAAGCAACTCATAAATTTCATTTGCACTGTTTTCGTGTGATACATGCTTATCTCTAAATGAGTTAATGTATAGTTTTATTGCTTTTAGCTCTACTACCCACTCATCCGGTGTATATTCTAAGTATATGGTTGCATAATCCGGATACCCACTTCTTGGACATAGACAAGAGAACTCAGGGAGTGTCATCTTTATAAGATAATCTCTTTTATGCTCGTTTGGCCAGATTTCCAAATCTTTATCAACATCAAACTCATTAACAATTTTTTCACCATACTTCATTTTTATTCCTTATATGCTTGTCTTTTAAGAGAAAAGTATTATTTATCTTTTTTTATATAATCTCTACGTGTACGAACAGAAGTTTCCTTTATACAAACCTTAGAATCACCAACTGTTATCTCTTTTGCCTGCATCTCTATTCCATATTTGTTTTCATACGTTGTGTAATCTTTATTCGGCATTTCTGAGGAGATATTCCAATCATTACTATCTATATTTGATTCACATGAACCTAAATTAGTGATTGTTGAGCGAGAGTGAAGAAAACAGTTCTTTAATGTTTGAATATACGAATCATCAATTTTGACAGTATCGCCTTTTGTACCATAAATAGTTACTAAACTTACTTCCGTTGACGGTCCGTCAATTCCTTCTAAATGCTTACTAATAGAAAAACTCCAATTTCCTCGCAGTCTGCTATTTTTTAAAATAAAAGAATCACACGCGGTAATACCATATTTATGAAATGCATCAAGTAAAATTTCATCCTTGTTTTGTGCAAAAACAGTAGAAGATGTTGCAAAATAGATAATTGCGACAAATAGTAGGTTTTTCATTTTTATTCCTTTATTTTTTTACTCTTTTTCTAACGGTGCTAAATATTTACCCTGTGAATAATCAATTTCTAACTCTTTGGCTATATTATTTACATCTTCATTTTCAACCATTTTAATCCATGTTTTAACACCTTTTTTATGTGCCATGACATTAAATCCATCTATTATATTTTTGTGTGTGCTATTATTTATATCTTTAGTATAAAAACTATCAAATCTAACAATATCAACATCTAAATCTCTTAAGTATAAAAAACTCGTATGAATAGAACCCAGCCTATCTATAGCTATAAGTACTCCGATATCTCTTAATGCTTGGATAGTTGAATTGTATTTATTAATTCTGGAATAGTATTCATTTTCACTAAGCAGAAATATCACTCTATTTTTAGCCTTTGAATTTTTGTTAAAAAGCTCTTTTACACTACTGAAAAAAAGTGGATTTCTTATAGAAGTCGGTGAAATCGATATAGCAAATATCTCTTTGTTTGAATCCTCACATCTGCTTACAATTTTTTCTAAAACCATTAAATCATAATCAATCATAAGTCTAAATTTATCTAAAATTTTCATATATGATTTCTGATGAAGGATTTTTCCACTATCTGTTTTTAGTTTAATAAAACACTCTTTTATCACAGCGCTTCCGTGTTCAAAAACATCTTGTGTCATAACTACAAGGTCTCTTCTGTTTATAGCATTTACTACATAAGACTCTAATTCACTAGGATCCATCTCATCTTCAATATTCGCTATAAGCTTAGAGTTTTTATTATTTATTTTAAGTTCAAAAAGATTTTCTATAAGATAATTTAGATCTTTTGAGAGAGTTATATCATTCATAGATCCGGATATTTCTACTTCTATATCATTGATTTTAAGATCTTCAGCCTTTAAACACATTAACTCAATAATAGTTTTATATTCACCCTTGTTTCCCTTAAGACCAATTACAAAATCACCACCTTTTATATGCCCTATTGGAAAATTGCTTATATCTTTTTCTTTGAGATATTCACCTATCCATTTAATAGTTTCAAAAATTACTTTATCACCGTTTTTTATACCGTAACGACTGTTTATCTCATTTAAATTATCAATACTGATAAGCAAAAGTGTGTATTCTTTGGTGTTCTTTAACTCTTTTTTTAGATATTTGTAAAAATACTCTCTAGTAAATACATTTGACACATCATTAGTAATTTTAGTTTCAAAACCTTCATATATCAAATAAAATATAAAATAAATACTAAATACTAGAATCAATATTGCTTCAAAATAAAAAGAATTGCTTTGAGTATGATTATCTGAAGTAAAAGTATGAACAATTAAAGAAAGAATGAGAGCAAAAATTGGCAGCACCATTCTAAGTGCTAATCTAAAACGGTACTCTCTCTCTTTTGTCTCAGGAAGTAACATGTAAAGCTTTTTTAACAACCCAGATGTTAAACATCTAAGTGTTTAACATCTTTTGCATGAGTTTCTATATAGTTACGACGAGGTTCAACTTCATCACCCATAAACAGAGTAAATGTATCAGATGCCAGTTCTGCATCTTCAATTTGAACCTGAAGTAAGACACGATTTTCAGGTGTCATTGTTGTTTCCCAAAGCTGATCAGGATTCATCTCACCAAGACCTTTATAACGCTGAATATATGCACCTTTTTTAGCATATTCATTAATATTTTCAAGTACTGTAATGATATCATCATCAAAATTCAGATCCCACTCTTTAATCTTTTTGAAAACAAATGAAGCTTCATTGAAATGTGGTGCAGCAAATAAATCATCATTTATAAGCAGTTCTTCCATCCCGTCTTTTGTTTGAACAAAAATATGAATAGAATCTTCTGTAATACTTTTAGTTAAAATATTATTTCCGCCATCCGTCAAGAATTTTTCAACTTCTGCATACATTTTATTTATACCCAAACCTATTAAGTCCTGATTTTCTATAAAGTGACGGATTAAATCAACTAAAGCATATCGACGTTCTAACGCAACAAGTGAACCACGATAGTGGTCAACCATTTTAAAGTATGAAACTAGGTCATTATGTCCAATACCATCAACATCTAAAGACTCAATTCCATTTTCAATAAGATAATCGTTCATCTCTCTGTCATCTTTAAAGTAAATCTCTTTTTTACCTTTTTTATAACGATAAAGTGGTGGCTGAGCCAGATATAAATAACCTTTTTCTACAATATCTCTAAAATGTCTAAAGAAGAAAGTAAGAAGCAATGTTTGAATGTGAGAACCATCAACATCCGCATCTGTCATGATAATAACTTTATGATAACGAAGTTTTTCTTCATTATACTCTTCACCGATACCACAACCCATTGCCGTAATCATGTTAGTAATTTCATCAGATTTTAGAATTTTTTCAAGTCTTGCTTTTTCAACATTTAAAATCTTACCTTTAAGTGGTAAAATTGCTTGAAAAACACGATCTCTACCCATTTTAGCTGAACCTCCGGCAGAATCCCCTTCCACCAAATAAAGTTCACAGATAGATGCATCTTTACTTTGACAATCTGCCAATTTACCAGGAAGAGTTCCAACACTCATAGAGTCTTTTCTACGAGTTAACTCTCTTGCCTTTTTGGCAGCCTCACGACCACGAGCAGCCATAAGTGCTTTTGAAACAATTGCTTTTGCTTCAATTGGGTTTTCTTCAAAATATTTAGAAAGAAGTTCATAAGTCTGCTTTTGAACTAATGGTCTAACATAAGTATTTCCAAGTTTACCTTTTGTTTGACCTTCAAATTGAGGCTCTGGTACACGAGCAGAAACTATAGCAATCAGTCCCTCTTTTACATCATCACCTGAAATTTTTACATCTTTTTCTTTTGCTGCACCATTTTTAGAGTTATAATTTGATATAACGCGAGTTAAGCCGGCACGAAAACCAGCTTCATGTGTTCCACCGTTTGGAGTTCTAATATTATTTACAAAAGATGCAAGTTTCTCATCATAAGCATCATTATACATAAGTGCTATATCAAACTCTATATCTTCTATTTTTGCAGAAAATGAATAAACAGCTGCTACTTCTGTTTTTTTATTCATATCTGTAACATATTGAGCTATACCACCTTCAAAATGATAAGTCTCTTTTACATCTGTTCTCTCATCTTTAAAAATAATAGTTATAAATGGATTTAAATATGCAAGCTCTTTAAAACGACGTGAAAGAAATTCATACTCAAAAGTAGTTATTTCAGTAAAGATACTTGCATCTGGAGCAAATTCTATAGTTGTACCAGTTTTACGAGTTTTTCCTACAGCTGCTAAAGCTTCTTGTGGTATACCCTCTTTAAAGTTCTGTTCATGAATCTCTCCATCTCTATTGATAGTCATCTTAAGATCACTTGAGAGTGCATTTACAACAGATACACCAACCCCATGAAGACCACCTGAAACTTTATAAGTATCTTTATCAAATTTACCACCGGCATGAAGCACTGTTAAAACAACAGTAGCTGCTGACATACCTTCTGTAGGATGCATATCTGTAGGAATACCACGACCATTATCAGATACTTTACATGTACCCTCTTTTGTAAGTGTTACAGTGATAGTATCACAATACCCTGCCATTGCCTCATCAATTGAATTATCAATTACTTCATAAACTAAATGATGTAAACCTCTATGACCTGTATCACCAATATACATACCAGGTCTTTTACGAACAGCTTCTAATCCCTTAAGGACTTTAATATTACTAGCACCGTAATTTTGTTCCATTAAACTCTCCATATTTATATCTCATATAATTGAAGATATTCTATCTAATGTTTACTAAAAAAAAGTTTTATGATAAGTATTTATGAAAAGATGAGTAAATTGCTCCACAAATGTGGAGTAATTTTAATTAATTAAGATAGTTATATAACTATTGGCATTACAACTGTTTTAAAATTTTCATCACTTAAGATGAAAGGTAAATTACCTTCATTCAATCCAATAGTAAATTCAGAACTATTTATAATATTTAAAAAATCTAACAGATATTTAGAATTTATTGCAACAGTGAATGGAGATGAAAAACCTGTTGAGAAATTAATTTCTGTTTTTGCTTCTATATTATCATCACTCAATGATTCAAAACTAATTAGATCATTTAAAAAAGTAATTTTTACATCTGTTGATATAGTTGTTATCTGTCTAATAGCTTCAATCATTGTAGCTTTTGGAAGTGTTAAAGAGTTTGTTATCTCTTTAGGAATAATTCTTGAATATTCAGGAAATTTACCATTTATCAGTTTTGTAAAAAATGTATATTGATTTGAATGAATTATTAAATTTGTTTCATCATAGTAAAGCTCTATATCATCAAAAAATAGTTTTTGAATTTCAACAATAGCTTTTCTAGGAACAATTATTGATAATTCACTACTGCTTTGGTTAGGTATATTTACAACAGCCAGTCTTCTTGTATCTGTTGATGCAAAATTTATACTTTCTTGTTTTATATCTATTAATGCACCATTTAATTCAAATTTAGGATTATTAGTATCAATTGACGGTGTTATTTTTTTAAGAGATTCAATAAGAGAGTGTGAATCTATTGATATACGAGCTTTTCCTTCATAACTTGGAAATTCAGGAAATTCATTATATGAAAAAGTTGGTAATTTAAAATTAGAGTGAGCTTGAGAAATATATAACATGTTATTTTTAACTTCTAAATTAATATCACCATCTTTTAAAATTCTGATTATATCTAATAGTTTTTTACCATTAGACGTAACACTACCATTTCCTATAATGTGTACATTATCAGTAGAGACTAAAAAACCTATTTCATAGTCAGTAGCTTTTATAGTTAAATTAGAATTAGAAACATCTATAAAAACATGAGATGTAATTTGAGAAGTATCTTTTTTTTCTAGAAATGGTTGAGCATGAACCAATATATTTTCAATGATAGATTTTTGTATTGTTATCTTCATAAGAATTTCCCTATTTATATTATAAAATTATAGTATTAGTAGTAGGGGGTAGTGAATATGTGAATATCACTATTTTACCCCTATTTTAAGAGTTGTTTTGATGTGACTAACTAGTACAACTTTTTTCACAACTCTTCACATATAAAAGTATATCTTTTTTTTAGCAGTTTTTTTACTTTTTAAGAAGATGAAGTAATTTTATTTGTTAATTCTTCTATTTTTACTTTAAAATCTTCATCATTTTCAAGTAATTCATTTATTTTTTTAAGTGTGTGACTAATAGCAGTATGATCTTTCATACCAAAGTATTGAGCTAATTGAGGCATTGTATTTTGTGTAAGTTCACGACAAAGGTATATAGAAATTCTTCTAGCATAAACAAGATTTTTACTTCTGCCTTTTGATTTAATTTCACTTGGTTTAATATTTAAATCTTTAGCAACACTTTTAGTAATATTATCTAGAGTTAAATTTGCACGATTTTCTTGTATTTGGTCTTTTAATACATTTTTTACAAACTCTAAATCAATATCTACATGCATAAGTTGTGAATAAGCATGCAGTTTTGAAAGAATACCCTCTATTTCACGAACATTATTTTCTATAACAGTTGCTATATAATTTATGATGTCATTAGTAAGT